>CAUWNG010000058.1:0-12299 GCA_963560005.1 uncultured Clostridia bacterium | reverse complement strand
ATATTTTACAACCATATCTTTAGCTACTTGTGTAGCAACCTCTATATCATTACTTGCACCAGTTGATATATCATTTAATACTATTTTTTCTGCTGCTCTTCCACCTAATAGTGCTATCAATTTTTCTTGCATTTCTGTTTTAGAAATATAGTATTTATCTTCATTTGTTCTATACATTGTATAGCCACCTGCTATACCTCTAGGTATAATAGATACTTCTTTAATATCTTTTTGTGTTTGTAGTGTACTACTTACTATAGCATGTCCCGCTTCATGAAATGCTGTTAATCTTTTATCTTTTTCGGAAATTACTCTACTTTGTTTTTCTATTCCTACAGTTACTTTTTTAACCGCTTCTTCTATATCATTTTTTGTTATTTCTTCATGTTCTCTTATTGTTGCAATTATAGCTGCTTCATTTAAAATATTTGCAAGTTCTGCCCCTGTAAAGCCTGCTGTATCTCCTGCAATATCTTTCATATCTATATTTGGTGCAAATTTTTTATCTGCTGAATGAATTTTTAGTATTTCTTCTCTTCCCTTTAAATCTGGTAGTGCTATTGTTATTTGTCTATCAAATCTTCCAGGACGAAGTAATGCTTTATCTAACATTTCTGGTCTGTTTGTTGCTGCTAATACTATTATAGTCTCTTCTGTATCAAAACCATCCATTTCTACTAGTAATTGATTTAATGTCTGATTATTTTCTGTTTCTGCTCCACTTCCACTAGTTCTTCTTGAGCCAATAGCATCAATTTCATCTATAAATACTATGCATGGGGAAATCTTTTTGGCTTTTTCAAATAATTTTCTTACTCTTGAAGCACCTAATCCGGCAAACATTTCTATAAATTCTGATCCACTCATTGAAATAAATGGAACATTTGCCTCTCCTGCTATCGCTTTTGCAATTAATGTTTTACCTGTTCCTGGTTGCCCACAAAGTAAAACTCCTCTTGGTATTTTGGCTCCCATTTCATAAAACTTTTTTGGTTCTTTTAGGAAGTTTACTATTTCTATCATTTCTTGTTTTTCTTCCTCTAATCCTGCAACATCATCAAATTTTATTTTTGACTTTGTTGTTTCAGCATCATATACTTTTCCTTTATCTCCTAGCCCTTGTAATTTAATCATTAATACAAATAATACCACTAATAATATTGTAGGTAATAAAGAAAATAAAGTAGCAGAAATTTTTACAATTATATTTTGAGGTTTTTGCATAAAATCTATATGATTACCCTCTAAAGACTTTTCTTGTATCAATTCAATGAATGCTTGAGTACTTGGAATAAGAGTTGTTTTTTCTTCCTCTATATCTTTCAATTTAATTTTCGCACTAGTACTTCCAGCTGTCATTTCTACCTTTTCTACATTTCCCTCTTCTATTTGCTTAATTAAATCTGTATAAGATAATTCTGTATCTTTCTTTGTGTTTATCTGTAACACTAGTACTACAATTAAAACAACTATAGCAATCATTAATAATACACTTGCTAATATAATATAAGATTGTTTCTTTTTATCTTTTTTATTCTTTTTTTCATCCATTCTTATCTATTCTCCTTATTGTTTAAACATTATCTCCCTGAGGCTCCTCATCTGTTTTATCTTTTTCTTTTCCTTGCTTTCTTTCTTCTCTTTTTTTCTTTTCATCTTCTTTTTTAAGTCTTTCTCTTTCTGCCTCTTCCTTTTCTTGCTCTTCTTTCCTTTTTAACTCTTGTTTTACTCTTTCCTGTTCTTCAATAATTTTAGAAAATTCAATTTGTTTTTTTATTAAATCAGATTTTATTATTAATATAGATGCTACAATGTAAATACAAGTTATAGCCATATACATAATTGAAAAATATTCAATTCTAAATCCTGTTAATAAATTTATAACTATATAAATCATATTCAAAGTTATAGGTAACGTTAGAGCATGTATAGCTATACTATATAATGCAGAAAGTTTTAAACGCAATTTTGAAAAAATACCTACTATAAAACCTATTATAGAATACATCAATGCATCTAACAATACTGTTGAAAAATATATTGTAAAGAAATATATAAAAACTAAGATAAATGATGATATATATATTTTATATAATGTATTATTTCCTGATAATATATTAATTATATCATTCTTTTCAAATTTATTTATATTATAGGCATTTGATATGTCTGAGTATGAAACAATTGAAGGTAATGTTGCAAATGATGATTTAAATATTAGTTTATCCCTTAAAATAATTATTCCATTTGAATATTTTTTTATTTCTTCTGCATATTCATCTACTTCTTTATTTTTTAATTCTCTAGTATCAATAATTATTTTACAAGTAACTGGATCTTCTATATCAATATTTATCTTTTCTTCTTTTCCAGAACTAGGAATAATATTTAATTTATTTTCTTGAAATTTTATATCTTTTATTTCAGTTTCAACATAATTTTTTACATTATTAATTGCAACAGAAAATTTATAAACAGAAAATATACTTAGTACTATAACAAAAATCAAAACGATTTTTGTTATATATACCATTGATTTTGTTACCTTTTCTGTTGCAAAAGTTCCATATTCATCCAAACCAGTAATACTTTTTCTTATATCTTTTAAAAATGAATTTTTATTTTTTTGTTTCACCTTTGTTTTTTACCTCCAACTAAAGTCTTTCTACAGTCATTCCATCTTTTGTATCTTTAACACTATATCCTTTTTCTTTTAATTCATCTCTTATTGTATCTGATAATTCCCAATTTTTATTTTTTCTTGCTTCTTTTCTTTCTTCTATTAATTTTGATATATTTTCTGGTAATTCAATATTTTGATCTTCTTTTAAATATTCTTCGGAATTTTCTAAATCCAAGCCCAATACTTTATCAAAATTTAATAATAATTCTGCTAATTGTTTTGATTTCTTTTCGTTTCTAACAACTTCCCATACTATTCCCATTGCTGCTGGCATATTTAAGTCATCATTTATTGTTTCCAAAAATCTTTTCTTATATTCTTCAATAATTTCATTTTCTATTTCATCACTACCTAATTGATGTTTTAAAAATCCTTCTCTTAATCTCTTTAATGCTTTTTGACTTGCTAAAACTGTGTCAAAAGTAAAATTTAGTTTTGTTCTATAATGTGCTGTAAAACAAAACAATTTATAAGCTAATGGCTCTATTCCTTTATTTTTCAATTCATCCAAAGTATAAACATTTCCTAATGATTTAGACATTTTTCCACCATCTACCTGTAAAAATTCAACATGCATCCAATATTGGGCTGGAATTTTACCTGTTAATCCTTTGCTTTGTGCAATTTCATTTTCATGGTGTGTTGGTATATGGTCTATTCCACCTGTATGTATATCAAATTGCTCTCCTAAGTATTTTTTTCCCATTGCTGAACATTCAATATGCCAACCTGGATATGATAATCCCCATGGACTTTCCCATTTCATAATATGATTTTCTGGTGCCTTTATCCATAATGCAAAATCATAAGGATTTCTTTTTTCTTCATCCACTTCTACTCTTGCCCCAGCTATTTGTTCATCTACATTTCTATTTGATAATACGGGATATTTATCTAATTTTGATATATCAAAATATATTCCTTTACTAGTTTCATACCCGTAACCTTTTTTTACTAATGTTTCTACAAAATCTAACATTTCTTTTATATGATCAGTAGCTTTTGCTAATATTTCTGTTTTGTCTATATTTAACCTTTCCATATCTTTTAAAAATATTTTAGTATAATATTCAGCAATTTCATAAGGGTTTTTATTTTCTTTTCTTGCTGCTTTTTCCATTTTGTCTTCTCCCTCATCAGCATCTGATTCCAAATGACCAACATCTGTTATATTCATAACATGTTTTAACTCATAGCCATTATATTTTAATACTCTTCTTAAAGTATCCATAAAAATATATGCCCTAAAGTTACCAATGTGTGCATAACTATATACTGTTGGTCCGCATGAATACATGCGAACCACATTACTTCCATCTAATGTCTTAAATTCTTCTTTCTTATGTGTTAAAGTATTATAAAAATTTATTGACATTTTACCCTCCTATTAATAATAAACTATAACTATTTAAGGAACTACATTATTTACAATATTTTCGCTATTACCACCTATTTCATTATTTCCTCCTGCTGTTCCACCTTCTCCTTGTTCATTATTGCCTTCTATTTCATTATTTCCTCCAATTATCTCATTGTTATCACCTGGTTGTGTATTACTATTTGGATCTTCTGGTACTGTTTTATATTTATTTACCACTATTGTAATAGCTGTTCCTTTTTTTATTTTTTCTCCTGCTGCAACACTTTGTCTTAACACAATTCCCTCTGCTTTTGATAAATCTTCCTCATAAACTACTTTTACATTTAATTCTTTCAATAAGTTCGTAGCTATTGCTTCTGTTTTTCCAACTACGTTTTGTACTATAATTGTAGAATTTTTTTCTGTGTGCTTATCACATTTTTCTTCTGGTATATTATATTTGCTACTTCCACTTGTATTCCATTTTGCATTTACCTCTTTTTCAGGTCTTGCAGTATAAGTTTTTTTAACTTTATTAGGACAATATTCTGTAGCTATTTTTCCAGAATCTTTACATATTTCTAATTCTACGTGACCTTCGCAATAACTTGGTACTGTTCCAGAAACAAATACTTCTGTATATGTACTTTTACATTTATCTGTAGCTAATTTACCAGATTTTTTACATATCTTTGCTGTAACTATATTATTTGGTCTTTTAAAACTTGCACTTTCCAAATCTTCATGAACATCTTCCATAACACTACTCCATATTATAGCTGCTGCTGAAGAATAGTATACAGGAAGCTCCATATCATACCCATACCATACTGCTGCTGAATAATATGGTGTAAATCCACAAAGCCATTTATCTTTTCCACCTTCTGCTGTACCTGTTTTTGCTGCTACATCCATTCCACTAATAGAACATCTCCAAGCTGTACCTTCTGAACCATAAACTGGTTCTTGCAATATGTTTTTTAATATGTATGCATTACTTTCTGACATAACCCTTCTTGTCTCTTGTTTTGGTTCCAATATTGTTTTTCCATTTGAATCTACTAGTTTTTTATAAAAAGTTGGTTCTATATATTCACCATCATTAGCAATTGCACCATAAGCAGCTGCCATTTGTAAAGGTGATGTTCCTGCTCTCGTTCCTCCTAATGCTAAAGACAAAACTGCATCATCTTGACCATAATTTGATAGTCCAAATTCTTTTGCATATTTTACACCTGTATTAAATCCTATATTAGTAAGAATCTTTGCATTTACAACATTTGATGAAACTTCTATAGCTTCCCTTACAGTACATAATCCTTTATAATATCCACCTGCATTATTAGGAGAATCATTCCCAAAGTTTGTTTTTGAATCATCATATACAGTTGCTGCTGTAATAACTTTTTCCTCAAGTCCTGGTGCAATAACTACTAATGGTTTTATTGAAGAACCTGGTTGTCTAGATATATCATTTACTGCCCTATTAAGATTTTGTGCATGGCTATCATCTCCAAGCGCTCCTACTGTTCCTACAACCTCCCCAGTTTTATAATCAATAATTACCATACCTGCTTGTGCTTTGTATTCATTACCTTTTTCGTCTTCTGTAGTAGTTACATAATCATCTTTTTTCATTTCTTTTTCCATTTTCTTTTGAATTTTTGAATCTTGAGTTGTATATAATTTATATCCTCCTGAATATAATATGGTTTTTGCTACACCATAATCTATTTCTTTACTTTTTGCTAATTCTCTTATTACTTGATCTATGGCTGCTGCAGTATGGAATGACATTTCCACATTACTTGAAATATTTCCTTGTTTAAATTTAAACCCTTTATTAGCTTTTTCAACCGCTTTTTCATATTCTTCATCATTTATTTTTCCTAATTTTTTCATCTGAGATAATACGGTTTTAGTTCTATTTTTTATTAATTCTGTATTATCTTCTTCTCCATAAGGATCATAAGCATTTGGAATATGATTTATACCAGCTAAAAATGCAGACTCAACTAAAGTTAAATCTTTTGCTGATTTTGCAAAATAATACTGTGCTCCCATTTCTACTCCATATACATTTGTGTGTGAACCTCCACCCATATATATAAGATTTAAATATGTTTCTAGTATTTGTTGTTTAGAAAGCATTTGTTCAATTTGAACAGCTCTAGACATTTCTCTTATTTTTCTTTCTACACCAGCAATTCCTTCATCATCATCATCATCCATTAGATTTTTAACTAATTGTTGTGTAATAGTACTACCACCAAATGATGATTCTCCTCCATTAAGAATAAATTCTATTGCTGCCCTTCCTGTTCTTAAAATATCTACACCAGAGTGACTATCAAATCTTTCATCTTCTATTGCAACAAATGCATCTGCTGTATATTTTCCCATCTTATCAAAAGGTATTATTCTTCTACTTTCATCCCCTGATAGCTCAGTTAATTTTTTCTTCTTTGAATCATAAATTGTAGTATTGCTTTCAGAAATAACCAAATCTTCTTTAGTTAATGCCCAACTATCACTAAAAAATATTGCTGCAAAAGCTCCTATTCCAGCTAATGCCAATATTACTAATATAATAAAAATTATTATTATAGTTTTTTTTAATTTTGGATGTTTTTTCTTCTCACCCTTACCTTTTTTATCCTTTTTTACACTTTTACTCTTTTTAGAATTATTTTTTACTTTATATATTTTTGTTTCATCTATATTTTTGTCTTTATCGTTCTTTTCCATAGAAAACCTCCATGCATAAATTTTACATATACATTATATAATATATTAAAAAAAATTGAAAGTATTTTAAGAAATTTTTAATGCGTAACACATTATAAAAACAACTATTAATAAACAATATAATAAAATATTATTTTAAATTAATACAAAAAATGCATCCTATTTTGATGCATTTTTTATACTATAAAATTTATTTATATCAGCATTAATATATAACTGTTCTATTTTTAACCAAATATTCCTTTTTTCTTAATAGGTGGTTGCTCATTCATAGTTTTTGCTAACTCTATTAACAACTCCCTTTGCTCTTTCGATAATTTCTTTGGTACTTGAACTTGTACTGTAAATATAAAATCTCCTTGATTATTTCTATTTAAACTTTTAAAACCTTTATTTTTAATTACAAACCTTGTTCCTGTTTGTGTTCCTTCTGGTATTCTATATATTTCTTCTTCACCATCAACTAATGGTATTTTTAAATCTGAACCTAATGTAGCTTGTGTAAATGTTATAGGAACATTGCAAAGCACATTGTCACCATTTCTTGTATAAATACTGTGTTTTTTTACATGAACATTTATGTATAAATCTCCTTTAGGACCTCCATTTTCCCCTGGATCTCCTTCTCCTCTAAGGACTATAGTTTGACTATCTTCGATTCCTGCTGGTATTTTTACAGTTAATTTTACTTGTTTTCTTACAGTTCCTTTTCCTTTACAATTTTCACATGGTTCTTTAATTACCTTACCTGTTCCATGGCAATTACTACATGGTCTAGTGGTTTGCATTTGTCCTAAAATAGTAGTTTGAACTTGTTTTATTTGTCCTGTTCCACCACATACATTACATGTTTCTGGATGTGTCCCTCTTTTAGTACCTTCTCCATGACATAAATCACAGATTTCATTTCTTATTATATTTACATATCTTTCAGTTCCTAAAAATGCTTCTTCAAAACTTATCTCTAAATCATATCTTAAATCAACACCCTTTTTAGGGCCATTTGTTTTTCTTTTTTGTGAATTAAATCCTCCTCCAAAGAAAGAAGAAAAAATATCTCCCAAATCACCAAAATCAGAAAATCCATCAAATCCTGATGATGAATAAGAGTAATATCCTCCTTGACCAAAAGGTCCTCCTGCTCCTCCAAAACCTTGTGGACCATCTGCTCCAAATTGATCATACATTTTCCTTTTTTGTGGATCCGATAATGTTTCATACGCTTCGTTTACTTCCTTAAATTTTGCCTCTGCTTCTTTTTTATTATCCGGATTAGCATCTGGATGATATTTTTTTGCTAATTTTCTATATGCTTTTTTTAATTCATCTTCATTAGCATTTTTATCCACACCCAATACTTCATAATAGTCCCTTTTTTCTGCCATAATGTCCTCCACTTTTTCTAAAATTTAGAGGTTGAAAATATTTGTTTATATAAGTAATTTCAACCTCTTTAATAAATCTATTTTTTATCGTCTTCTACTTTGTAATCTGCATCATATACATTTCCATTTTCATCTGCTCTTGGTGTTGTTTCTGTATTGTCTGTTGATGCATTTGCATTATTTCCGCCCTTTTGAGCATATAATTTTTCAGAAATAGAATAAAATACTGTTGTCAATTTTTCTGTTGCTGCTTTTATAGCTTCTACATCTGTTCCTTCTAATGCTTTTTTTACATTAGCTATTTCTTCTTCAGCTTTAGCTTTTTCTTCTCCACTTATTTTATCTCCTAATTCATCTAAAGTCTTTTGAGAATTATATACTAAGCTTTCTGCATTATTTCTTACTTCTATTTCATCTTTTCTCTTCTTATCTTCTTCTGCATGAGCTTCTGCGTCTTTAACAGCTTTTTCTATATCTTCATCTGTTAAGTTTGTGCTTGCAGTAATAGCAACTTGTTGACTGTTTCCTGTTGCCATATCTTTTGCAGATACATGAACTATACCATTGGCATCTATATCGAATGTAACCTCTATTTGTGGTACTCCACGTGGTGCTGCTGGAATTCCTGTTAATTGGAATCTTCCTAATGTTTTATTGTATGCTGCCATGTCTCTTTCACCTTGTAATACATGTATTTCAACACTTGTTTGACCATCTGCTGCTGTAGAGAATATTTGTGATTTTTTTGTTGGTATTGTAGTATTTCTTTCTATTAATTTTGTAAATACTCCACCTAATGTTTCAATACCTAATGATAAAGGTGTAACATCTAATAATACTAAATCTTTAACATCTCCTGAAAGTACACCACCTTGTATAGCTGCACCTATAGCTACACATTCATCTGGATTTATTCCTTTATCTGGTTCTTTTCCTGTTATTTTTTTAACTGCTTCTTGAACAGCTGGAACTCTTGTAGAACCACCAACTAATAATATTTTGTGTAAATCATTTGCTGTTATTCCAGCATCTTTCATAGCTTTTTCTACTGGTATTTTTGTAGCTTCTATTAAATCGCTAATTAATTCTTCAAATTTTGCTCTTGTTAATGTTACATCTAAGTGTTTTGGTCCATTAGCATCTGCTGTTATAAATGGTAAGTTGATTTGTGTTTGTTGCATACCAGAAAGTTCTATTTTAGCTTTTTCTGCTGCTTCTTTTAATCTTTGCATTGCCATTTTATCAGAATTCAAATCTATGCCATTTGATTTTTTAAATTCTTGTACTAAATAATCTATAATTCTTTGATCAAAATCATCTCCTCCTAAACGAGTATTTCCATTAGTTGCTAGAACTTCAAAAACTCCATCTCCTATATCAAGTATAGAAACATCAAAAGTTCCTCCTCCTAAATCGTATACCATTATTTTTTGATCTTGATCTTCTTTATCCATTCCATAAGCTAAAGCTGCAGCTGTAGGTTCATTTATAATTCTTAAAACTTCTAATCCTGCTATTTTTCCTGCATCTTTTGTTGCCTGTCTTTCACTATCACTAAAATATGCTGGAACTGTAATAACAGCTTGTGTTACTTTTTGTCCTAAATAATTTTCTGCATCAGCTTTTAATTTTTGAAGGATCATTGCTGAAATTTCTTGTGGTGAAAATTCATCTCCTTCTATTTTTACTTTCTTATTTGTTCCCATATCTCTTTTTATAGATATTACTGTATTTTCTGGATTAGTAACAGCTTGACGTTTTGCAATTTGTCCTACTAATCTTTCTCCATTTTTTGAAAATGCAACTACTGATGGTGTTGTTCTATTACCTTCTGCATTTGGAATTACAACTGGTTCTCCACCTTCCATAACTGCAACACATGAATTTGTTGTTCCTAAATCAATTCCTATAATTTTTCCCATAATTTAATTCCTCCTATTCTTAGAAGTTTGAAGTGGGATTTTTAAAAGATAGCATCTTTTATACTTCACCTTCTAATTGTTTTATTCATATAAAATTAAAATCTTTTTTTATTTAATTAGCTACAATAACCATACTATGTCTTATAACTTTATTGCCTATCATATAGCCTTTTCTATATTCTTCTTTTATTTCTTTTTCTCCCAAATTTTCATCTACTACAGAGCTTACTGCTTCATGATATTCAGGATTAAATGTTTTGCCTATTGCTTCTACTTCTTTTACTCCTCTACTTTCCAAAACATCTTTAAATTGCTTTAATACAAGTTCAACACCCTGTTTATAATTTTGATCTTCTGTCATTGCACTTGCTGCTTTTTCCAAATTATCTAATACTGGTAGCAAACCTGTAATAATATCAGAAGTTAAAGAACTATATAAGCTTTCTCTTTCTTTTGCATTTCTTTTTTTGTAGTTATCAAATTCTGCTGCAACTCTTTTTAATCTATCTTCTGTTTCTTCCATTTGAACTTTTTGAGTTTCAATTTGTTTTTTTAACTCAATAAGCTCATCTTCTTTTTTATTACTTTCTTTATTTTCCTCCATTTTGTAGCCTCACTTTCTTTTTATTATAAATTATTTTTTATAGTTCATTCACCATTAAGTTTCTTGCTAATATATTTCATAACAGAAATAACTTTTGAATAATCCATCCTTTTAGGTCCTATAATTCCTATAGTTCCTAAATCTTTATCTTTATATTTATGTTTAAATGTAACTATACTAAAATCCTTTAATTTTTCATTTTCATTTTCTTCACCAATATATACATTTATATCATTTGCAAAACCTGTATTTAATAAATCCATCATTATTTCTTTTGTATCTAATATATTAATAAAATTTTTTGCAACTTCTAAACTTTTAAATTCTGGTAAATCAAAAGCTTTATTAGCTCCTTCTAATAAGTATTCAGTTTCTTCACTTATTACTTTTTTTAATTGCTGCATTATAGGTTTTATTACATTTAAACTATAATTCATTTGTGAAAAAATATATTCTTCTAGTGGTTTATCAATGGCTTCTAATGGTTTTCCCATTAATTTATTATTAAATATAAATGTAAGTGTATTTACCTGTTCTTCTGTTATATCTTCATCAAATTTAATAATAGTTTCTTTAATTATTCCTGAATCAGTTAATATAATTGCCATTAAGTTTCTTTTACCTAGCAAAACAAATTTTACTTCTTCAATTCTCTGCATATTATTTCTTGGTCCAACTGCAACAGTAGTATAATGAGTAATTTCAGATAAAGTACTTGTAGTAATTCTTGTTAAATCCTCTATTTCATTAACCCTAGTTTCTAATTTTGACTGAATATATTTTATCTCTTCTATACTAATATCATCATCTTTTAATAATTCATTTACATATAGCCTATACCCCAAAGCTGATGGTACTCTACCACTTGAAGTATGTGGCTTATCTAAGTAGCCACACTTTTCCAATTCTGCCATTTCATTTCTTATTGTAGCACTACTATAATCTAAATTGTATCTTCTTGCTATACTTCCTGAACTAACTGGCTCTGCTGTATTTATATATTCATCAACAATTGCTTGTAAAATTCTTTTCTTTCTGTCATCCATTTACCCACCTTCTTTTTAGCACTCTTTATGTTCGACTGCTAAGCATATATATATTATCTCCATTTTTAGCAATTGTCAATACATATTGCTAAAAAATAATGTGAATTTTTTGTGAAAACTTTTTATCATAAAAAATGTAAAGAACATAATATTTCTTTACATTTCTTTTTGCTAGCTTAAATAATATATTTTAAAAAACATTAAAAATTTCAAACATATCCACTAATAAAATTCTCTGAAAAAAGCATTTTTAAAAAATCGGTATATTTCAAGCGGACACAAGGCCCGCTCGATATCATAATTTATCGCGCCTGCCTTTCTCTTATTTTATTATCCAAGCTGTATCTGGACTTCCTCCATTTGCTCCTACTACGTCTGTATCTATTCGGACATTAGACTCTAGAGAAACTACGGGACGCACGCGATACGTACCGGAGTACTCGCTGCCACCAGAGCTATACAAGCTGTGGTAGCTCACGCTGCTAGAGCTTACATAGCGCACTTCGAAATAGCGTCGGTGCTGTCAGCGTAGACGCAGCGAGAAGATAGCC
>CAUWNG010000057.1:0-12569 GCA_963560005.1 uncultured Clostridia bacterium | reverse complement strand
TTTTTAGGGCTTATGTTTAAAATTTTTTGGGACATTTTCAAAAATCATTGACAGTTTAAATTATAAAAAATTAACAATAAAATTTAATCTCTTTTATATTATTAAAAACTTTCAAAAATACTAGGCAAATTTAAGACCTCCTTCTTTAGCATATTTATAGAATAAATCACAACTATTTTTTACGACTTGTTTAAAAAATTCAATTTCTTCCTCAGTATAATTACCTTCCCAAACAGTTACTTCATAAGTAGGTAATTTTATTCTAACAGAATCAAATCCATTTTCAGTAGGTCTTTCAAAGTGAACATCAATACATTCCTGGTCATTATATATATATATATATTAGAAAAAACAACTTCTGTACCATCAGAATATTTTACATATTGATACATCATAATATACACGCTCCTTTATACTTATTATTATACTACATCAAAAGCTATTTATCAATAATTCTAAATCTCAAAAAAACGCCAACTATCTGTACAAAACCTAATAATCCAAAAATAGGATACAATATATTTACTAAATTTGCAAATCCTATATTAGCAATTGGAATTGCTAATATACTCATAATAAATAATACTAAATTATATTTTTTTTCATCATTATTATAATTCTCTAAAACTCCATAAGCAGCAGAAATTGCTGATGTATATATTGCAACTATCATTACATAAGTATATACAATTGCATATACATTTCCAAATTCTTTAATCACATAAATTAATGGCAATTCTATAATTGAAAGATTATTTCCACTTTGAAATAACATTATATATAAAAGTAATCCCAAAATTAATGATATTATTGAACAAACCACACTAATAGTAATAATAGATTTCTTATTTTTTACATTTTTACTTAATCCAATTAATATTGGTATAAGCAAAATACTATTATAGCTTGAATATAATATACTGCTAACTACCCAATTATATCTTACACTTTGCATTATATTTTGATTAAATATATTTATTTCTGTTAAATTTATATTTATAAAAAATATTATAATTATTATTATTATTAAAATAGGTATTAAGAAAAAATTAGCATTAATTATTCTTTTTATATTTCCCTTTAATGTAAAATAGCATAATAATACAAAAACTATTGCGGAAATTATATTTGGAATTTTGTATTCTTGCTCTAAGAGACCACTAAATCCCGCTACCATTATGTAATAAGAAAAAATCAAAAATACATTTATTATTATTTTTAATACAGTATTTACCTTTTTATTACTATTTATTACCAATAAAAAACTATTATAGTCTGTTATATTATTTTCTTTTATTAAATTTATTACTTTATAAATTATTATTCCTGTTAAAATTGTTGATAAAACTAACCCATATAATCCTTTTTCATTATATGCATTAAAAAAAATGTATATTTCTCTTCCTGAAGCAAATCCTGCTCCTATTATTGTGCCAATGATAACAAGTATTATTTTAGCTATATTCTGCATAAAAAGAACCTCCTCATTAATTAATATGAGGAAGTCCTTTTTATATTCTTATTTTTTTCTTCTTCTTACTTGCCATACTATTATTCCAATTATAATTATAAAAACTGGAAGACTAAATATTATTGCTAAAATAATTTGATGCTGTGATTCTGTAACAGCATAATTTACTATTTCTATATCTTTTCTGATTGTTATTGTATCTTCTCTTTCTGTTAATAATGATAGTGAATTTAATATTGCATCTTTATTATTATATAAATCTATTGCATACATATAATATTGTGAATTTACTTGAATTGGAGCATTTGTAGCAAATACATTATTAGAAAATACTAATAATTTTGAATTATTATCATTATTGACCTGTTTTGTTAAAATTGCTCCTACTATAGCATTTGGAATTTCTTTATCTTTATCTGTTTTATTATATGTTTCTATCTTCATATCTGTTCTATAAAATGCTTTATCACTTACTGTAGCTAATATTTCTGAAGTAACTTTCAATTTTTTTAATTCTTCTTGATTTTTAATATCTATTTTTCCTGGTGTTACAAAACATAAATTAATGCCTGTTTCTAAATTTTTTGTTATTCTTGTTCCATTTTCTATTTTAGTAAGAATCATATTAGGAAAATTAGCTATTCTTTTTGTACTATCTCCTTCTAGTATTAATCCTTCTGATATGCTTATTCCATATTCATCTAAAACTTTTTGAAAATTAGGTAATTTTAGTTTATTAATATTTGGATCTGATAATAGTAAAATATCTCCACCATGTTTTATATATTTTATTATATAATCTTTCTCTGGTTTTGTTATATCTTCTTTTAAAGTTGTAAGTATTAATACATCACAATCTTCTGGCACTTTACCTTTTGCTAATAAATCAACCGTTTCAAATTCATTGCCTTCTGATAATAATTCACTTTGCATCGAATATAAATATTCATCTGAATATTGATTATGTCCTGTTAATAAATATATCTTTGGTTTCTCATCAATTGTTACATTTACTATTGCATTTGTAATTGCTTCTTCTGTAATATCTATTTGTCTACCTGATGTATAATCATAAGTAATTAAATCATATTCAAATAATACTTTTTCATTTTTACCAGAAGAAATTATTATAGCTGGTGTTGTATCAGATAATCCATATTTTGTTTTCCACTCTGATTTTGTGTTTAAATTTTCTAAATTTTCAATTTTTATATGTTTGTTTATTTTATTATATTTATTTGCAAAATCTACAACATATTGATAATTTTGGAATTTATGTAAATAAATAGTTACATCTTTATCTAAATTTGTTAATTTATCTTTAGTTTGCTGTGATATAGAATAGTTTTTATCTTTTGTCATATCTATATCAGTTATTTTTAACATTTCAATTCCAAAATTTATTGCAAAATACAAACAAATAATTATTGCTATTAATAATATGGTTAAAGATACATTTCTTAACCATTTTTTTCTTAATATCTCAGAAATTTTTTCTTTCATCTTACTCCTCCTTTATTTTAATGCTTTTCTTCTTTGCATTACAATAATAGTAAATAAAATAAACATTACTGTAAATGAAAGAAGTGCTACTATTTCTGGAATTGAAATTAAACCAGATGACATTTTTGCAAATTTATCTATTAGCGAAATTTCTGAAAATACAGGGCTTATATTTGGTAAAAACCATGGTAATATTAAAAATACAACTGTTATTATTGCAGAAACTATTTGATTTTCTGTTAAACTAGAAGTAAACATACCAAATGAAATTGCTGCCATTGCTACTAATAAAAATCCAACCATTGAAATAATTGTTGTTACAATATTTGGATTACCAAAGAAAGTCAAAATAGCAAAATACACTAGAGAAATTATTAGTGTTATAGCTATTAAAGCTACTGCTGCAAAAAATTTTCCTAAGACTATTCCTGTTATGCTTCTAGGTGATGTAAGTAATAATTGCTCAGTACCGTTTTTCCTTTCTTCTGCAAACATTCTCATTGTTATAAGCGGAACTATAAACAATAATCCATACATAGCAGTAGCATAATATAAACTTCCTAAATCTAATGCAAAAACTTCAATAGTTGTTGTGTAAAAAAACACACTAAATACTAATAGAAATAATCCTATAGCTATATACCCTATTGGAGATAAAAAATAGCTTTTTAACTCTTTTTTAAAAACAGCAAACATTATTTTTTCCCTCCTTTTTCTTGTTTATCTTTTTTTAGCTTTTTATTTTTTTCATCTTTTTCTTTACTTTTTTTATTTTCATCTTCAAATTTATTACTTTTATCATCTTCTATTAATTTTATAAAAGCATCTTCTAATGTAGATTCCACTTGCTTTAATTCAAATATAGTAATTCCTTCTTTAGGCAAAACTTCAAATAATTTTTTTCTTAAATCTATATCTTTTTCAGATATTATTTTATATTGTTTTGTTCCATCTTCATTATCTTTTTTCAATGTTATTTCTTCTATTCCTTGAATTTTATCACTTATATTTTTCATATTATCTTTGTTATCTTCAACAGTTAGAATAATTGTGTTTTTACCTTTTGTCTCATTTTCCAAATTTTCTGGGGTGTCTATTGCAATAATTTTACCTTTATTTATTATTATTACTTTTTCACATATTTGACTTACTTCAGATAAAATATGCGAACTTAATATTACAGTATGATCTTTTCCTAAATTTTTAATCAACGTTCTTATTTCAGTTATTTGTTTTGGATCTAACCCAACTGTTGGCTCATCTAAAATAATTACTTCTGGATTACCTATTAATGCTCCTGCAAGACTTACCCTTTGCTTATACCCTCTGGATAGATTTTTTATAAGTTTATTTTGAACATCTACTAATCCTGTTTGTTCTAAAACTTTTTCTACTTCTGCTTTTCTCTCTTTTCTTTTTACAAATTTTAATTCTGCCATGTAATGTATGAATTCTTTCACTGTTAAATCACTATACAATGGTGTACTTTCTGGCATATATCCTATTTGTCTTTTTACTTTTTTAGGTTTTTTTGATATATCATATCCATTTACAATTATATCACCTTCAGTACTTTCTATATATCCCGTTATCATATTCATAGTTGTACTTTTGCCTGCACCATTTGGTCCTAAAAAGCCTACTATCTCTCCATCTTCAATTTTAAAATTTAAGTTCTGTACAGCTGTAAAATCGCCATATTTTTTTGTAAGATCTTTAACTTCAATCAATGTTATTCCTCCTTAAATTTGTAAATATACCTCCTAAATATTAACATTTAATGTATTAAGTTGCAATATATTTCTATAACATTTCACATAGAATTTACATTATTATTTAATTTTAATTATATTATCTCTTATTTTATGATAATATAATTTTAAATTTATATAGACATATAAATTAATTAATGATAGAATTAGTGTATGAAAATATTGTAGAAAGGGATTTGAAAAATGAAAGAACATATTATAAATTTTTTTAAAGGAATAATCATTGGAATATCAAACATAATACCTGGAGTAAGTGGTGGTACTATGGCAGTTTCTATGGGAATTTACGAAAAGTTAGTAGATGTAATTGGTAATTTTTTTCATGATTTTAAAAAGAATTTTGCTAAAAATATGATATTTTTAATTCCTCTAGGGTTAGGCGCTGTATTTGCCATAATTGCTTTTAGTAAATTAATTTTATTTCTTTTAGACAACTATGCAATGCAAACTCAATTTGCTTTTATAGGTTTAATTCTGGGTAGTATGCCTTTTATATTTAAAAAATCTACAGAAAAAGGGTTTAAAAAATCTTATATAATTCCAGGAATTATAACTTTTGCAATAGGTGCTACTTTAGCAGTATTACAATTAATGGGTGTTACAGGAAATCCTGTTGAATTTTTTGATATTAATTTTGCAAACATACTTTTACTATTTGTATATGGGTTTATATCAGCAACTTCTATGATTGTTCCTGGAATTAGTGGTTCATTTATATTACTTCTTTTAGGAGCTTATACTGCTATAATGACCGCAATTTCATCTTTAAATATTCTTGTGCTAATTCCATTTGCTATAGGAGTAACTTTTGGTATAATTACATGTTCTAAATTAATTGATTACTTATTACACAAATTTTATGGATATACATATTTTGCTATTATAGGCTTTGTAATAGGTTCTGTACCAGCAATTTATCCTGGTTTTAGCTTTAATTTAGTTGGACTTGCAAGTATAATAACTATGATTTTAGGTTTTATTGCATCTTACTTTATAGCTAAATATACTAATAAGTAATACAAAAAGTGGCACTTTAAATGCCACTTTTTGTATTATTATTAACTTTCAATTTTAATATATTTATTATAATTTTTCTATTTCCTATTTAACAAATTTTCTATTGTTCTAATTTATACCTTTTCAAATCCTATTGTTACTTTAAATAAATCTCCATCTAAATATATATGGAACTTACCTCCTTGTAATTCTGTTAAACTATTTGCTATAGATAATCCCAATCCACTTCCTTCTGTATTTCTTGCTGCTTCTCCTCTTACAAATCTTTGCATTAATTCATCTACAGATATATTTAATTTTCCTTTAGATATATTTTTCATCTGAATTACAACTGTTTTTTGCTTTGGTATTATATCCATATATACTCGAGTATTTTCCAATGCATACTTAGCAACATTTGAGTAAATATTTTCTAGTATTCTATACATATACCTTCCATCTGCTTTAATAAATATCTCCTCATCTGGAAGTGTCAGAATTTCTTCTAAACCTTTTACTTTAAATCTATCTTCGAATTCTCCTGAAATTTGTTTTACTAGTTCATTTACATTTATTTTTTCTATGTTTAGTTTAATATTTCCTGATGAAGCTTTAGATGCTTCTATTAAATCTTCTGTTAGTTTTTTTAATCTTTGTGATTTATTTTCTAATATCATTAAGTATTCTGTACATTTTTCATTTGGCATTTTTTCTTTCTTTAATAAATCTACATAATTAATTATTGATGTCAATGGTGTTTTAATATCATGTGATACATTTGTTATAAGTTCAGTTTTTAGTCTTTCACTTTTTAAACTTTGATTTATTGCATTTGATAACCCTCCTGCAATATCATTTATATATACAGTTAACTCTTTTAAAACACCTTTCATTTCTTCTTCATTTAAATGTATATTAGTATCTCCTTCGTATACACTTTTTATTGCTTCCCTTATTTTATTAAATTTAATAGATATTTGTATTAACAACCATAATACTACAAATAAGTAACCTATTAATATTAAAACAAAAAATGCACTATCCATTGCTAAAGCTATTAATATAAACAATATTGTTGAAAAAATGACAAATAATAAAATTACTTTTGTTGTCACTCTTCTATTTGTATATGTTTTCTTTATTTCGTGACAAATAAAATATATTAAAGTACTTTTTAATAATGTTTTAGTTTTTATTCTTTTTACTATAGTTTCTAGTGTAATAATAGAGAAAATATAGAATAATATAAAATCTAATATACCAACAACTATACAATATAAAATTCCACTACAATTTATGTCAGCAATTATTGCTATATTCATAGACAATTCTAAAAAATATAATACTATTACAATTTCTAAAGGTAGTTTATCATACCAGTTTAAATTTATTTTATTATTTTTTCCAGTTCTGCCAATTCCTGCAATTACGCTAATAATACAAAAAACCAAAATAATTCCAGATGCTACAATTAGTGGTACAGAAAATTTATATAATTGTTTTGCAATATCATATACTAACTTTATTTCCAAAAAATGTGCATAATATGAATCCGAATTATTTAATGATGTATACATGTTTTGGTTTAACGCTTCTATTTCTTTATATTGAGGTCTATACTTTATATTTTCTATTTTTAAATTATTGATATTTGTATCCACTATTCCATTTTCTATATTCCAGTACGTTTCGCTCTTTTTTATGTGATTTTTTATTTCCTCAACTGTATCTGTATTCATTGTATGCTCCAAATTTGTTATTGCAATACCTTGTTTTACATCTACAAATAAAAAATCTATATTGCTATATTCAATTAAATAATATATTTTTCCCTTACTTTTTCCTATATTAACATCTTCTTGTATATCATAAGCAAAGCTTTTATTATATTCTGTTTTATCCAATAAAGTTGCATAGTTAAAAATATCATCAAAATATTGAAATGAAAACCATTTAGTTTCATAAAAATTCTCTGCTTCTTTAAAGTCATTATTTGCTTCTATAAATATTACCGAAGCCATTGTTCCAATAAATATAAATAAAAATATAGGAATTAATATATAAGATATATTTTTTAATACTCTTCTTTTACTTATTTTATCTTCTTCCATTTTTTTACCTCCTATACTAATTTATTTTTTCTATTTTATATCCTATTCCCCAAATTACTTTTAAATACTTTGGTTCTCGTGGGTTAATTTCTATTTTTTCTCTAATGTGTCGTATATGTACTGCTATAATATTTTCTGCTGCATAACTTTCTTCTTCCCATACATTTTCATATATTTGCTCTATAGAATAAACTATACCTTTATTCTTTGTTAAAAATTTTAATATGTTATATTCTGTTGGTGTTAGCTTAACTTCTTTCCCCTCAACAGTTACTTGTTTAGTATTATCATCTATAATTAATTCTCCTGTTTTATATGTATTTTTTTCATCTTGTACCTTATCTGCAATAGTACCTAAAGTCGTATATCTTCTTATTTGAGAATTAACTCTTGCTATAAGTTCTAGTGGATTAAATGGTTTAGTAACATAATCATCTGCTCCATTATTTAATCCTGCTATTTTGTCATAGTCTTCTGACTTTGCTGATAGCATTATTATAGGTATTGATTTATCTTTTCTAATTAAATTTGCTGTACTTATTCCATCTAAAACTGGCATCATTATATCTAATATTATTAAATGAATATCTTCTCTTTCTTTAACTATTTTAAGTACTTCTTTTCCATTATATGCTTTTATAATATTATACCCTTCTTGACTTAAATAAATTTCTATAGCATCTACAATCTCTTTTTCATCATCACAAACTAATATATTGTACATATTTAATCACGTCCCTTTCTTAGTGCATAAAAACACTAGTTTTATTATATCATATAAATACCCTCTTTTTCTACCTTGTATAGTATAACAAATACTTATTAAAAAGAAAGACTTAAAAACTTAAGTCTTTCTTAATTTTTCTTATTCTATTATTTCTTCTTTGTTCTTTATTTTGTTTTTATATTCTATATAATCTGAAATTAATATTTTTAATATTGCTACTATTGGAACAGCTAAAAACATTCCTAAAACACCAAAGTACGCCCCTCCCACTGTTACTGCAAAAATAACTAATAATGGACTTATTTTTAATGAACTACCAACAATTTTAGGATTAATTATATTAGCATCTATCTGTTGTAAAATAATAACTATTACTGCCATTAAAAATGCCTGACCAAATCCTCCTGTAAAAAGTGTTACAACTATAGCAATTATTACCGCTATAATTGCTCCAAAATATGGTATTAAATTAAATAACCCTATTATAAATCCTAGCAGTAAAGCATATTTTACTCCTAATAACGACATTGCTATTGATGTTAATATTCCTACAACTACTGCATCTAAAAGTTGACTAGATAAAAATTTAAAAAATATCTCATTTGACTTATTAAAATAATTATCTATATTTTGGTATGTTTCTTTTTTAAACACAACTCTTGTTAGCTTTTTCATAAAATTAAGTATTTCTTCTCTTTCTAGCAATAAATATATAGATACTATAAATGCCACAAATATGTTGAACACACCACTAACTATATTAATAGCTCCCTTAGCATATTGTGTTAATTTTTCTAAATTTATAAATTGTTTTAAATCTATATTTTGTATATTTTCTATTGCATTTATTATATCATTTTTTAATGCAAAGTTTTCTGGTAAATTATTTATAGAATTTATTGTAGAATTATAATAGGTTTGAAAATTATTAACCAAATCTATTATACTTTTAGCTATTGCTGGTAATACAAAATTTAATGTTAGAGCTATTACTGTAATAACTATAATATATATTGTTACTACAGATAAAAGTCTTGCTTTTTTATTTATAAATTTTACTTTCTTAGATTTTTTATAAAATTGTTCTAGCTTTTTACATGGTATGTATAATAAATATGCAATTAACAATCCAATAATAAATGGTTCTAATACATTAAATAAGTTTCCTATCGATTCTTTTATTTGCCCGAAATTATCTAATGTTTTATAGACTATAATTATCGCTACCCCTAATAAAAACCAATATATCCATCTTGTTATACCTTGTTTTTTTTCTTTCATATTTTAGTAGTTTCCTCCTTACTATAAATCTATATCTATACCAACAGGACAGTGATCACTTCCCATTATATTTGAAAATATATAACTTTCTTTTACATTTTTTTCTATTGACTTTGAAACTATAAAATAATCAATTCTCCAACCAACATTTTTTTCTCTTGCTTTAAACATATAAGACCACCATGTATATGCATCTTCTTTATTTGGATATAAATATCTAAATGTATCTGTAAATCCACTTTCTAATAGTTCTGTCATTTTATTTCTTTCTTCATCTGTAAATCCAGCATTTCTTCTATTTGTTTTTGGATTTTTTAAATCTATTTCATTGTGTGCAACATTTAAATCACCACAATAAATCACTGGCTTCTTTTGATTTAAAGTAGAAAGATATTTTCTAATTTCATCTTCCCACTCCTGTCTATAGCTTAACCTTTCTAATTCTCTTTTAGAATTAGGTGTATAACAATTAACCATATAAAATTTTTCAAACTCAAGAGTTATAACTCTACCTTCTTTATCATGTTCTTCTATTCCAATACCATAAGTAACATTTAATGGTTTTTGCTTTGTAAATACTGCTGTTCCAGAATATCCTTTCTTTTCCGCACTATTCCAATATGCATTATAATTTTTAAATATTTCATTTATATTCATATCTATTTGTTCTTCCTGCATTTTTGTTTCTTGTATACAAAATATGTCAGCACTCTCTTCATCAAAAAACTCTTTAAATCCTTTATTTATTACTGCTCTTAGTCCATTAACATTCCATGAAATTATTTTCATTCTATTCATTTCCTTTCATTTTATATCTTAATTTTATATATTACCATATATATAATAAAAAATATATACTTAGATTAAATAAATATTAATTTTTATATACTAAAAAATGAGGCTTTAATTTTTATCGCCTCATTTTTCATAATTAAAATTCATAAACATAACATTCTAAGCTTCTTCTACCATATTGTAATGCTGAACTATGTGATCCAAAGAATATATCCAAGTGACTGTTTGATATTGCTCCTCCTCTATCTTGAACAACAAACCAACCTCCATTTGGTTTATTCTTTAAAGCTGGTATATATATAACTGTTCCTATTGGATAACCACTTCCTGCTGCTATTGTATACCATTCTGAAGCTCTAGCTCCAGAAGCTGTTATACCATTTGTTTTACCACAACAACTTATGCAAGCACAATATGCTGATGTATTAAATGTTTTTACTCTAGGAGTAATATTCTTTACCTTGTTTGCAAGTGTAGTAGATGCCGTTTTAGCTGGATTTGTTGTTGGTATTCTCTCAATATCACCTCTTGATATTGTTTGTTTTGTTCTTACTTCTACAATTTTATCCACTGGCTTTTTAATAATCTTTGAAGATATTTCTGTTTTTTCTATTTGCTTTTCATTTTGATATTTAACTTTATAAGTAACTTCTTTGATTCCATCTATACCATATTGAACAACACTATCTTGCTTAGCTCCTGAACCTGTTGAAACATCCTTTTTTATAGTTTCATAAGGAATTTTTATTTTTTCTACTATTATTTTTTCAACAATTTCTTCATAGTTTTCCAATAATTGTTCTGCTGTAACATTTTTTGAATTTTCAGATTTTTCTGCAACTTCAATTATTTCTTCTGTAGATTTTGTTATTCTAATAGTATTATTTTCTGATAAATCTGAATTTAAATCTGGTACAGATTTTTCATTTTCTAAAAGTAAAATATGATTTTCTTCTAAAATTTCTGATACTTTACTTTTACTTGTTAAAACATTCATTTCATAACCATTAGAAAGAATTATTTTAACATTTTTTAAACTAACATTTCCTGCCATTACAGCAATACTAGTTAAAAATATAAATATGATACTTATGCATAATATCTTTTTAAGTGATATGGATGCTTTATCATCATTTTTCATATATTATTTGTTCCCTCCTTTAAAAGCAACAATCTTATTATATCATTTTTTTATAGAAATGTCAAATTTTGTACCTCTTTACTTTATCTGTATATATCAATATTATATGCTTGCTTGTACAATAATATGATAAATTTTAAAATAATGATATTTATTAATCAAAATGTTGTCTTTTAAAATAGCATAATCATATTTTTTTAGACTGAGCTAATTGTATATTATATATTCTTCAAATTTTCTTACTTTTCTTTGTACTTTTATACTACTAATTTCTTTATTGAACATATATTATAATACGAAAATTATAATAGTTTGAACTGGTAATCTCTTGTGATCTTACAGATGCATTACTTACCATTCCATCAAATGAAATTCCCCTAACAGTGCAAGGAAAATATATATTAGTACGTAGGTTCGTAGAATTCTCTGTGCTCCATTCATGGCAATTTGATGCCATATCATGTATATTACATACTTTATCTCCTATTGTCCCTGTATTTACTATTGAACTATTTAAACTTTTTTTATTTGCATAATTAGTATTGCCCATTTCTTGTATAAATACTATTGCTGTATCCCAGGCATAACTATTTACCAAATCACTTTCTACTCCTACACTATTATCATTATTATACATATTTCTACTTATTTTTGCTGCTTCTATTTGTGTTACTTTATTCCATAAACTACCTACTTTTGATTTACTAAAACTGGTAGCTGTTGAAACTTTTGATAATGGCTTATAATCAGTTACACTACTTCCACTCCCATA
>CAUWNG010000056.1:0-13070 GCA_963560005.1 uncultured Clostridia bacterium | reverse complement strand
TTTTTAAAGAATTAGATTTAAAAAAATCTAATTCTTTTATTCAATACTTGCAAAAATTAAAAAAATAGGCTATTATACTATAATATGCTATTTACAATAATTTTGTTTAAAAGGAGAATTTTAATGGCAGATAAGTTAATAATTGTTGAATCACCAGCAAAAGCAAATACAATAAAAAAATTTTTAGGTGGAGATGTTAAAGTAATGGCATCAATGGGACATATAAGAGATCTACCAAAATCTAAAATGGGAATTGATTTAGAAAATGACTTTGAACCTCAATATATAAATATAAGAGGAAAAGGAGATTTAATAAAATCATTAAAAAAAGAAGCAAAGTCAGCTAAAAAAGTATATCTCGCAACTGACCCTGATCGTGAAGGAGAAGCTATTGCATGGCATTTAGCACATATTTTAGATATATCTGAAAACAGTGAATGTAGAGTAACATTTAATGAAATAACAAAAGAGACGGTAAAAAATTCTATTAAATCACCAAGAAAAATTAATATGAATTTAACAGATGCTCAGCAAGCTAGAAGGGTATTAGATAGAATAGTAGGATATAAAATAAGCCCAGTATTATGGAAAAAAGTAAGAAGAGGATTATCTGCAGGAAGAGTACAATCTGTTGCAGTAAAATTAATAGTTGATAGAGAAGAAGAAATAGAAAAATTTGTACCAGAAGAATATTGGAATATATATGCGAAACTATCAGATTTAAAAACTAAAAAAGTTTTTGATGCTATTTTTTATGGAAAAAATAATAAAAAGGTAGAATTACATTCAAAAGAAGATGTAGATAGAATTCTAACAGATATAAAAGATGGTAAGTTTATAGTAAAAGATATAAAAAAGGGGGAAAGAAAAAGAACTCCAGCTCCTCCATTTACAACAAGTACAATGCAACAAGAAGCATCAAGAAAATTAGGATTTACATTGAAGAAAACAATGTCGATAGCACAAGGATTATATGAAGGTGTAAATGTAGGAAAAAAAGGTACAGTTGGTTTAATAACATATATGAGAACAGACTCAACAAGAATTTCTGAAGAAGCAAGAGCATTAGCAAGAGAACATATAATTAATAATTTTGGTAATGAATATTATGAAAACAGATATTACAAAACTAAAGGCAATGCACAAGATGCACATGAGGCTATAAGACCAACATACATAGATTTAGAACCAGAACAAATAAAAGATTATTTAAGTAAAGATCAATATAAATTATATAATTTAATATATAACAGATTTATAGCTAGCCAAATGTCACAAGCTATATATAATACAATTAATGCTAATATTGATGTTAACAATTATAATTTTAGGGCAAATGGTCAAATGTTAAAATTTAAAGGTTTTATGCTTTTATATGTAGAAAAATTGGAAGGTGAAGAAGAAGAAAAAGATGCTTCTTTACCAGAATTAGAAATTGGAGAAGAGGTTAAAAAGGAAAAAATTGACCCTAAACAAAGTTTTACAGAACCACCACCAAGATATACAGAAGCAAGTTTAGTAAAAGTATTAGAAGAAAAAGGAATTGGTAGACCTAGTACATATTCACCAACAATTACTACAATTTTAGAAAGAAGATATATAGAAAAAGAGCAGAAACAATTAAAACCTACAGATTTAGGAAAAGTAGTTAATACATTGTTAACTCAAAATTTTCCTGATGTAATAAATGTAAAATTTACAGCTAAAATAGAAGAAGAATTTGACGATATTGCAGAAGGAAAAGAAAATTGGAAAGAAATAATTAAAGAATTTTACGAACCTTTTGAAAAAACAGTTGAAAAAGTTGATAAAGAGCTAGAACACGTAGAGTTAGTAGAAGAAGTATCAGATGTACCTTGTGATAAATGTGGAAAAATGATGGTAATAAAATATGGTAAATATGGTAAGTTTTTAGCATGCCCAGGGTATCCAGAATGTAAAAATGCAAAACCTTTTGTTCAAGTAGTAGATGTACCATGCCCAGTTTGTGGAGGAAAAGTGCAAATTAGAAAAACAAAAAGAAAAAGAAACTATTATATTTGTGAAAATAATCCTAAATCATGTAATTATATATCATGGTCAAAACCAAAATTGGGAGAAGAATGGAAACCAGAAGAACAAGAAGAAGAGAAAATTAAAAAAACAAGTAAAAAGTCTACTAAAACGGTAAAAACTAAAAAGAAAACAACTAAAAAGACTACAAAAAAATAGATAAAAAAATTAGAGCCATTATAAGTTCTAAAAATATGAAAATGTTATATATAAAATAGCTTTTATATAAAAATTTTAAAAAATCTTGTACAAACTTATGGAATATGATATAAATATATATATACTTATAGAAAGGTAGGCTTGGGGTAAATAAAATGAGTGGGAAAATAGATGAAAATGCAAATACCATAAATGGTATTGAAGAAAAAGATGCCAGAAGAACAGAAGAAAATAAAAAAACTATTTTAATAGTAGATGATGAAAAACCTATTGTAGATATATTAGTATATAATTTAGAAAAAGAAGGGTATAATACATTAGAAGCTTATGATGGAGAAAAAGCAATAGAAATAGCTTTAGAAAAAAGACCTGATTTAATTTTGTTGGATGTTATGTTACCAAAAGTGGATGGATTAACAGTTTGCAGAAAATTAAGGCATAGTCTAAAAGTTCCGATACTAATGATTTCAGCAAAAGATGAAGAAATAGATAAAATTTTAGGATTAGAATTGGGTGCTGATGATTATATAACAAAGCCATTCAGTGTTAGAGAATTGTTAGCTAGGGTAAAAGCTAATTTAAGAAAAAATGATGGAATTGTAGAAGACGTAGAAGATACAGATTATACTAAAGAAGAAAAAAAGGAAGAAATTATAGAAATAGGAAATTTAACTATTGACTTAGAAAAATTTGAAGTTAGAGTGAGAGGAAAAGTAATAGAACTTACTTTAAGAGAATTTGAAGTATTAAAATATTTAGCACAACAACCAGGTCAGATAGTAACAAGAGAAACTTTATTAGAAAAGGTATGGGGATATGAATATTATGGAGATAAAAGAACTGTAGATGTAACAATAAGAAGAATAAGAGAAAAAATAGAAGAAGGTTCTACACCAAAAATACTAATAACAAAGAGAGGAATAGGTTATTACCTTTCAACTAACAGTAATAATAAATAAAATTCTAAATATTAAAAACTTATATATTGCCAACCTTTTCTTTGGGTTGGCTTTTGTAATGAAAGGAATTATTATGTTAAAAAGTGTTCAAATAAAAATAATATTAATATTTTTTATTATAGGAATAATTACTATAAGTGCATTATCATTTGCTTATATAAATACATTAGAAGGAATTAATTTGCAGATTTTACAAAATTCTATAAATGACAATATAAATATAGAAATAACTAATAGAATAGAGCAAGTAAAACTAATTACAATTATAGCTATTGTTGTTTTCTCCTTAATTACTGCTTTGGTAGCTTTTTTTGTTAGAAAGGCAGTAGTATCACCTATACAAGGGTTAATAAAAAGTGCAGAAAAAATTGCAAATGGAAAACAATTAGAAATAGGAAGAACAGAAATTGTGTTAAATCAAGAAGATAAGTTAGTTAATGCATTTAATTTAATGACAAAAGAATTAAAACAGAATTTAAATGAAGTTGAAAGACAAAAAAAACAAATTGAAACAATATTATTACATCTTACAGATGGAATAATAGCTGTAAATATAGATGGCAATATTATTTATAATAATCCAGCAGCAATAAATTTATTAAAATTAGATAACGAAGATTCAAGTTTTAATAAAATATTTAAGAAATTAAAAGTAGATGTTAATTTAGAAAAAATTATTTATTTGGAAAATTGGACATCTTCTGAGCAGAAATTAAATGTTGGAGAAAAGTATGTAAAATTAATATTTGCACCATTTCAAGATGAAAATAACAAACCAGCGGGAGTAATAATTGTAATACAAGATATTACAGAGCATGTAAAATTAGATAATATGAGAAAAGAGTTTGTAGCAGATGTGTCTCACGAATTAAAAACACCAATTACTTCAATTATGGGCTATGCAGATACATTATTAGAAAGTGAATATGATAAAGAAATGCAAACGAAATTTTTAGGAGTTATTAGTTCAGAAGCTAGAAGAATGGCAAGGTTAGTAACTGATTTATTAATATTATCAAGATATGATAATAAGAAAATAGTAAAAGAAGAAAGTGAATTTGATTTAGGAGAGTTAGTAAAGAAGTGTCAAGAAAAATTGAAATTTGAAATAGAGAAAAAACATCATAATGTAGAATGTTTTGTGACAGCAGATGTTCCTCCAGTTGTGGCGGATAAATATGGTATTGAAAGAGTTGTATTAAATATTTTATCTAATGCAATAAAATACACTAAAGAAAATGGAATAATAAAAATTTATGTTGGATTTGTATATAATGATGCGTATATTAAAATAATAGATAATGGAATAGGTATACCAGAAGAAGATTTAAGTAGAATTTTTGAAAGATTTTATAGGGTAGATAAAGCAAGAAGTAGAGAACAAGGAGGAACAGGTTTAGGATTATCTATAGCAAAGGAAATATTAAATCAAAACAATGGTAATATAGATATAAAAAGTCAAGTTGGAAAAGGTACAGAAATTGTAATAAGGATACCAACAAAGAAAAATAAATATTGATTAATATAAAAAAATAATATATAATTTTATAGAATAAAAATTGAAGGGAAGTTGCTAAAAAATGATAATCAATGAAAAAGTTAAGAATATTTTAGAATGGATATTATGCATAGTAATTGCTTTTGTATTGGCAATACTTATACGTTATTATATAGGAACACCAACAATAGTGCAACAAGTTTCAATGTGGCCAACACTTCAAGAAAATCAACGATTAATATTAAATAGATGGATAAGAACAACAAAACAGATGCCAGAGAGAGGAGATATAATAACTTTTGAAGCACCTTCTAAAAAAGTGTATGCTTCAAGTAATGAAATAGACAAGAATTATCCTGTAGCTAAATATGAAAATGAACCAACCAATTGGTGGGGAAAATTTGTAAGGTATGTTTTAGAAATAGGAAAAGATAGTTATATAAAAAGAGTTATTGCTCTTCCAGGTGAACATTTAGAAATAAAAGATGGTAAAGTATATATAAATGGTAAAGAATTACAAGAAGATTATTTAGAAGATAATGTAAGAACAACAGTAAGTGAATATGGATTTTTTGTGGATTTAATAGTACCAGAAAATTGTGTGTTTGCAATGGGAGACAATAGAGGGCAATCAACAGATTGTAGAGAGTTTGGTTGTATACCTTTAGAAAAAGTGGAAAGTAAAGTGTGGATTAGGTTTTGGCCATTAAATTTATTTGGAAAAGTAAAATAAAGTGAGGAGACTTTTGGTGTTTGAAAATTTATTTGGTAATGATAAAATAAAGAAATTATTAGAAAAGACAATTAATGAAAATAAAATATTACATAGTTATATATTTTGTGGAGAAGAAGGAATTGGTAAAAAATTATTTGCTAATGAATTTGCAAAGGCAATTTTATGTACAAATATTGATAAAAAACCTTGCCAAGAATGTAAATCATGTATAGAATTTGATAATTTTAATAATCCAGATTTCTTGCAGATAAGTTCAATTGATGGTAAAAGTATAAAGATTGAACAAATAAGAGATTTATTAACTAAAATAGCTGAAAAACCGATTAATTCTAATAAAAAAGTAATTGTAATTGATAATAGTGAACAAATGACAAAAGAAGCACAAAATGCATTATTAAAAACATTAGAAGAACCACCACAATATATTACAATAATATTAATAACGTCAAATCAAAGTAAATTACTAACAACTATAAAATCAAGATGTACAAAAATTTTGTTTAATGGACTTACAAAAGAAGAAGTAATTATTTATTTAAAGCAAAATGATTTAAATATGGATGTAAGTAACAGAATATTGAAAGCTGGAAATGGTAGTTTATCTAAAACTTTAGAATTAATTGAAAAACAAGATATATATTTAAAATTAGATTATATCTTTAATAATATGGAAAAATATGATATAGTAGATTTATGGAAGCAGTCAGAAAATCTATATAAAGAAAAAGAGCAAATAATAAGTTTATTAGAATATATAAATATTATTTTATATGAAAATTTATTGCAAAGTAATAATATAAAATATAGTAATTCTATAAAAATAGTAGAAGAAACTAAAAACAGAATTAATTCAAATAGTAATTATGATATGTGTATAGATAATTTGCTACTTAGAATATGGGAGGAGTTTAATTGAAAAATATAATAGGGGTAAGATTTAAAAAACAAGGTAAAATTTATTTTTTTGATTCTGGAAATATAGAAATAGCACCCAAAGATAAAGTTATAGTAGAAACGTCAATAGGACAAGAATTAGGGGAAGTTGTTATAAATAAAAGACAATTGCCAGACTATAAGTTGAATACGCAAATAAAGAAAATTATAAGGAAAGCAGATAGAAAAGATTTAAAACATTATGAAGAAAATAAAAAGAAGGAAAAAGAAGCATTTGAAATTTGTAAAGAAAAAATAAAAAAATATGGATTAGATATGAATTTAACAGATGTTGAATATAAATTTGATAATAGTAAAATTTTATTTTATTTTACAGCAGATGGACGAATTGATTTTAGAGATTTAGTAAAAGATTTAGCAGCTATATTTAAAACTCGAATAGAATTAAGGCAAATAGGAGTAAGAGATGAGGTAAAAAGAATAGGTGGAAATGGTGTATGTGGAAGAGAATTATGTTGTTGTTCACATTTGAGTAATTTTGAAACAGTATCTATAAAAATGGCAAAGGAGCAAAACCTTTCTTTAAATCCTACTAAAATTTCAGGAAACTGTGGAAGACTTATGTGTTGTTTAAAATATGAACAAGATGTATATGAGGAAAAATTAAATAGATTGCCAAAGGTAGGAGCAATAGTAAAAACTGCTGATGGAGAGGGAAAAGTAGAAAGTGTAGAAACTCTAAAGGAAATAGTAAAAATTAAATTCAAAGATGGTGATGAATATTTTTATAAAAAATATAATGCTTCAGATATCAAAATAATAAAAAATATAGAACAAAGAGAAATAGATGAAGAGGAAAAGGAACATCTAAAAGAATTAGAGGAATTAGAAGAACTAGAAAAAATAGAAAATTCTAACAATAAAAATGATGAAGAAATATAAGAAATATTGAGAGGTGGTGAAAAAAATGGCATATAAAATAACAGATAAATGTATAAGTTGTGGTGCATGCGCAGAAAATTGCCCAGTATCATGTATTAGACAAGGTGAAGATAAATACATAATAAACCCAGAAGAATGTATAGGTTGTGGTACATGTGCAGGAGTTTGCCCTGTTGGAGCACCAGAATTGTCTGAAGAGTAGGAAAAGGGCTAAATATAAGGATAGAGAGAGTTATTTAAAAATAAGTCTCTCTATTTTTATACCATCAAAATAAATATAATCAATTACATTTAACCAAACATTCCTTTTATCTATAGAGGATAAAGAGTGATATATTTTTTCATAATCTGAATTTAAAAGTTCTTTTAGATAAGATAAATCTTTTGGTTTGGATTGAACGGATCGTAATTTATTTTGATTATTTTCCTCTAATTCTTTTATTAATTTTTTATAATCTTTTTTGTAAGTCTCTTTATCAATTAAATCATCAATATATAAGTCCTTTAATTTTTCTAATTTTTTCTTAATCAATTTAGAATTATCAATAAAAGTATTTTTTATTTTTTTATTTTCAATGCTGTTTTCTGCAATTCGTTTTTCTGCTTGTGCTCTAAAAGACTGTAGCAACATTTCTTCTATTTTATTTTCAGAAATTGAGGTTTTATTCATACACCTAAACTGTTCTTTTTCTTTTCCAGATAACTTATGAGATTTCCAACAGCTATATGATACATAAGTACCATATTTTTGGTAAGATATATGTCTAGAAAGGCTAGCACCACATTTAGAGCATCGTATTAATCCATCAAAAAGAGTTATTGGAGCATTATTATGATTTTTAGATATTCTTCTTTTCTTTTTTAATAAGTTTTGAACAGTATAAAAAGTTTCATCATCTAAAATGGCTGGTATATAGTCTTTAACATATATATTTTTACGATAAAGCTTATAATTTCCGATATATGATGTATCTGTTAGTATTTTTTTGTAAGTATCATAGCTTTTGGAAGGAAAATGTTCCTTAAAATAATCAAATGTAATTTTAGTATCTCCAGCATGATTTATATAAAAATCGTAAAAATTTTTAATATTATCTGCCTCTTTGGGGTTCACAACAAAATGTTTATCGACTATAGAATATCCATATTTTGTAGTTCCAGAAGTAACTTCTCCTCTCTCTCTTTTATTCTTAAAGACAAAATTAATTCTTTCAGAAGTTTTTCCAATTTCTCTTTGTGCTAAAGAAACTTTTAAGTTAAAAATAAATAGTCCATCAGCTGTGCTTGTATCAATATCTTCTTCATCAATTGCTTTCATAGAACAATGATTTTCTTGTAATATTTTATTAATATTGTTAGCATCTAATACGTTTCTTGATAGCCTATCTAATTTAGTAAATAAAATTATATCAAAAGCATTACATTTATTTAACATTTCTTTTAAGGCTAGTCTTTTTTTTATAGATGAAGCAGAAATGCCTTCATCTACATAAAATTCATATTTATAATTATTTTCCTTACAAAATTTTTCTAAAGAATCTTTTTGGGCTTGTATAGAAAAACCAAACTTTTTTTGTTCATCAGTTGACACTCTAACGTAACAAGCTACATATTTCATAATAAAAACCTTCTTTCTAAATATTTACTTGAAAAAAAGCACTTTATTATGTTATAATTTATAACATAAAGAGACCTTGTTTCAAGGACTTTTTATTATCGGAATTAGAATAGTGGTTGTGCTGTGCGAAAACTCAAACACTTTCTAATTCTTTTTTATTTTCCTAACTTTTTATTCTGCTTTTCAGTTAATCTCAATTGTTTCTTCTTTTCTTTTTCTATTTCTTTTACACTTTTTTCTGGCGTTGGCAAATCTTCTGGCATCGTGCCACCAACTTCTGCAATAGCTTTACGAACTGCCTTCCCAACTCTATTATGTGTATTACAAGCATCTGTTTCATTAGATACTTTATTATCTTTTAAAAGTGCATCGGTTTGAGTAATACGGAATATATTAGCACCAAGTTCTGCACTTCCCATATAATCTAAAATTGGTTGACCATTTTTCAATCCTTTTCTTTTTGCAATATCTTCAGCTGTTTCACCATTATATAGTCCTTTATATCCAGCATTATTAAATTTGCCATAATCTTTTACTCCAGAAGCCTTTGCAGTATCAAATAGATATTTATTTCTATCTTTTACAATTTTCCTATTATATAATCTTCTCTCATCTTCTGGTAATTGCTTATACTCTTCTTCTGTTAATTCTTGTTGTCTTGTTTTTACTGCAAAATATGTTTGTGCCAAAGCAACTGCTTTCAATCTAGGATTAGCATTTTGTGCAATAAGATAACAAGCATATCTACTTAATATATAATCTTTTTTAGGTTTACTTGAAACACCTGCTTCTACGATTTTGTTGTCAACAACAAAATGGTCAACTACAGCCATATTGCTGTTTTTACATGCTACCTTTGCCTTTTCAATTACAGCGTCGAAGTATCTCCAGTCCTTATAATCTAGAGCAAGCATCAACTCTCTCGCATACCAATATTCAACTCCATTTTCATTTATATGTTTAATATCTTCAAATGTTTTTTCAGTCATTTTAATTATTTCATTTTCACTCATGTTTCACACTCCTTTCAAAATTCCATTTTATTTTTTTCTCTTTTTTCTTCTAATTTCTTCTACAATGCCTATTACTCTAACACTTTCTGATTTTTTTATTGTCTTTTACCACAATAAGTACAAAATTTACTGTCTTTATCTATAAGTTTATTACAATATATACAATGTGTTTTTTCTATTTGTTCAGAGAGAATTATTTTTAACATTTTTTCATAAAGAAATTGATATGTTTGTATATTATTATCTGTCATGAATGTTTCATATTTTTTTAAAGAACTGAAAAAGTTATCTACTTTTTTCTTTTTACTAGAAACAGTTTTTAAATCACATATTTTATTTAATGTATCTTCACAATAGCGGTTTAAAAAATCATTAATAGTAAGTTCACTTTTATTTAAAACTTCTTTTAAGTTGTTTGAAGGAGATTTTCCAGCAAAGCAATTAAATTTTTCTAATTTAGATAAATTTTCTAATTTATTTATTAATAAATTATATCTTTCAAAAAACACTTTAGGATTTTTAGTAGTATTAACTAAATTAGCACAATCAGAAGCAATTCTTAACATATTTGAGCTATAAAAATATGCTTCATTTTTATTATGAACAGTAACAAATGCATTCTCGTTAATTTGAATATTGACTGGTGTAACTAACAATCCCATATAAAACTCCCATTTAAAACTTTATATCAGTTCTTCTTAATTCTTGAAATACCCCAGCAATTATGATAGGTGTTTCTTTTATTTCTTTATTTGTATACATGACAGGTCCGATAAGCTGGATTAATTGGTTGCAAGATTATTCCTTCGTCGGTTTTCTTTACTTTCTTTAAAGTACCTTCCTCGCCATTTATAATCACAACTGCAAACTGATTATTCTCACAATAGTTTTGTTTTCTAATTATAACGATATCTCCTTCAAAGAAAGCAGGTATCATACTATCGCCTTTTATTCTTAATGCAAAAAAATCTCCTGTATCAGCAATTTTTTTGTCTAAATCTATTGTACCTTCCCAATTTTCTTGTGCTAAATAATCATATCCTGCTTTTACTGTTCCAATAAGTGGAATAGGTGAAACAGGATTGCCTAAGGCGTCTGTTTTGCTTTTTTCTTTATTTTCTACTAAATCTGATTTTTGTATTCCAAAATAATTTGCAAGCAATTGTATTTTATCAATACGAGGATAAAATTCTCCTTTACACCAACTTACAACAGTAGTATAAGGTTGTTCTAAATCTCTTGCAACATCCATTCTAGTCTTATTATTTATATTCATATAATAATTTAAATTTTTAGCAAAAATTTCTTTATTTCCTAAATCGCTCATTTTGACCTCCTGCAATCATTATACAGCTATCCTGTAAAAAAATCAATAAAAAAAATAAAAAAATACAGAAAAACTATTGACATTACAATTTAACTGTAGTAATATAATTACAGTTAAACAGTAGAAAGAGGGTGTGACAATGGAAAATAAAAAAATGAAATACTCGTTAAGGGCTATTAGAGCTAATAAGGGTGAAACACAAGAGCAGTCAGCAAAGGCTATTGGAATAAGTGTTGAAACATGGGCAAATTACGAGAAAGGAATAACTTATCCAGACATTCCAATTTTAAAAAAAATAGAAGAACATTTTGAGGTAAGTTATAATGATATTGATTTTTTTTGCAATGAGATTACAGTTAAACAGTAATTTAAGCACAGCACAACCTAAAAGGAGATGAGAAAATGAAAGAAAAGAAAGACGAAATAAAAAAAGAATATGAAATAAAGCTATTAAATGGAGTGACCGACTATGATATGGCAAAAGAGATAATAGAACTTTTTATAAATAAACATATACCAATATCAGCAAAAAGAGCACAAAATATATTAGATATTGCTAAGTCAATGGTGCTTGACATAGCAAATATCTTATACATAAATTAGACACCCAAAATTCTTCTATCTATTGCAACTGGCTTATTAGGTTTTTGATTTACAGATACACTATTAAGATAGTTTATAACTATTTCTTTTGCTTTTTCTTCAATAGTGGTATTTGCTGAAATTTCAGTTAATTTAGATAGATAACTAGGTTCTAGTTCAAAAGTGATTTTATTCATAAAGAAAACCTACCTTTCAACAAAATTATAGCATAGGTAGGACAAATAAGTAAATAAAAAAGTAAAAATAAAGTCTAACACATAGAAGAAAGGAGATGAGAATATGGAAGAGATAAAAAACAAGCTAATTGAAATTTTAAAAGAGCAATTAAAACAATGTGAAGAAAATAAAACAGTACCAAGTAAGGAAGTACTTGATACCATACAAACATTATCATTAATAAAATAATTACTTTAATAATTCTTTAATTTCATTTGAAACATCTTTATATTTATTGGTTAATTCAGTAGCAGATAAATCTTTAATATTTTGATGTTTTAAATAAAGAATAGTTAAATCATGTGCCTTTTGGTCGATACTTGGATATACAGGTACGACACCAGCAATTTGCGTTGTATCCATAATAAACAATCTCCTTTCAATAAGATAGGTAGATTATACAAGAAATTAACAAATAAGTAAAGGAGGCGAGAATATGTGGAATTTGAAAAATTTTATTTAGCATTAATAAAAAGGATAGAAATTAATGAAAATGTAGAGATTAGTACAACTTTTAAAATGAAGGAGGTAAAAACAAATGAGCAACAAATTTTATTGTAAATTAGGACAAATTGTAGCAAAAGGAACAGTGTTAGTAGCCTTTTCAAGTATATGGGCTGTAATGTTTCTAATGTGGTTAGTAAAGTAAAGGAGGGGATAGTATGTTTGGAAGTAATAGAGATTACGACAGATTAAGTGCTAGAAATGTAGAACTAGCAAGAATGGTAAAAGAAAAATCAGAGGAAGTGCATAAACTACAGAATTTAAGAAATCAAGACTTACATAATAATACAATTTTAATTAATCAAAATGCTAAATTAATTCAGATTATTAATAAAGTAGAAGCTTTAACAAGTCAAAATAGATACAACAATGAAAAAGTTATTTTAGACAAAATAAAAGAAGTTATCCAGTCACACAAAACGAAATAACTTCTAAAAATTCAAATATATGAATCCTTGTTATAAGTATAACACAAGGTAGGAAGGAAAGTCAATTGGAAACATTAGAAGAATTAGAACATGCGTATTATATGCTAGAAATGCAAGACAG
>CAUWNG010000055.1:0-13217 GCA_963560005.1 uncultured Clostridia bacterium | reverse complement strand
ATATATTATGTAAAATATAGAACGTGTCTTATAAAAAAGGTGCGTTCTTTTTGTGGTGTTTTCCCACACTAGCTCGCTTTAAAAAACATATTATTACTACCACGTACAGAGGAAAATAATATATATAACATTGCTTTATAAAAATAAAAGAAAAAAGTTAGCGAAAAATAAATTTGGCTATAAAGTTAAACTAATAGGTTTCTGGTAAAGCAAAATAAAATATGGTATAAGATATTTATAGAAAAATGAAAGTGAAAATATTTTCCATAAAATGTATAAAAAGGCAAAAGAGTGTAAAAACTATAATAAAGAAGCTGAGACTTTAAAGGGGTGATGCAAAGGAGAAAAATTTAAGAGAACGAAAGATAAAGGCTATTTAAAAATGTAAAAGTGAAAAAATATATATTTATAAAAAATAAATATATATTTTAAAGAAAATTAAAAAATAAAGAGAAGAAGGAGAAAAATAAAAAAGATGAAGAACGAATTTTTAGAAAGAAAAAAAGAGCTAGAAAAAATGCAAAAAGAAAAAACAAAAGAAAACAGTCGGAATAACATTAATAGCATTAGCAGTAACAATAGTAGTGTTATTAATATTAGCAGCAGTAACAATAACATTTGTGTTAGGAGAAGACGGGTTAATAAATAAAGCAAAAGAAGCAGCAAATAGCATGAATAATGCAGTTGCTAATGACCAAGCAAGTTTAACTAATGTAGGAGATACAATAAACGGAATGATAAATGGTGTAGGAGGAAGTGGAGATACAAATACAGAACCAGAGCTACCACAAAAGCCAGAATGGAAAGGTCCAACAGGTATACAAAATGAAACTGTAAAAACAGAAGATGGATATGGAAATATGCTAACAATACCAAAAGGATTTGAAGTTGTAGAGCAAGAAGGAACAACAGTACCAGAAGGAATAGTAATACAAGATAAAGCAGGAAACCAATTTGTATGGATACCAGTAGGGAGAGTATATAAAGATACTACAAAAAATAATTATAGTGATATACAATTGGGAAGATATACATTTAATAAAACAAATGGAACACCAACATTGGTACAAGCAGCATATACAGATAGTAATCCAAAAAATTATGAACAACTAATATCATTGAATTTTGATGGATGTGAAATGATAGAATATGCAACAAGATCAAATCCCGATGGAGTTGAATCTGATGGATTAAATGGATTAAATGCAATAGCTAAAGATTTAGCAGGATTTGTAAATAGTGTAAAAAATAATGGTGGATATTATCTATCAAGATATGAAGCGAGTTATGGAAGTGGAAGTAGTGTTGAAAATTATAAACCACTTTCTAAAGTTTCAATAGCAACAAGAACCAGTAGTAGTACTGCACTAACTGAGGGAATGCTATGGAATTTCGTAGCACAAAAGGATGCTACAAAAATAAGTAGGAATATGTATAAAAATGATAGCAATGTAGGAGTAGAAAGTGATTTAGTAAATAGTTATGCTTGGGATACAGCAATAGTGTTTATACAAGAAATGGGAAATACTAATTATGCAAATAAAGAAAGTGTAAATAGCACATTAGCAAATACAGGAACAATAGGGGATAAAGTATGTAATATACATGACTTGGCATCAAATTGTTGGGAATGGAGCACAGAATTCTCTACATCCACGGGTGGTAGTCGAGCTTTCCCTTGTGTGGGTAGAGGAGGTGTTTTCGGTCGAAACACCTTTTACACGGTTCGAAGAATTGATGCTAGTGTGATTGGCGAAGGAGACCACTATCTTTTTCGTACTATACTTTATGTTAAATAGAACTGTACTTTGTTAGTTATGCAACAAAATAAGATGGTGTAAATCTAGTGTGTGAAATTAAAAAACTGCCACTAGATTTTTTATATGTAAAAATAAATTAAATAATACCCCTTGACATTTACATAAAAAGATTTTATTATATATATGTGCATTTTAGCAGCAGAGGGGGGAGAAATTTATGCATACTCAAATGCTTACTTCTAAACATGGAGGAGAATTAGTTAGCTTTAAATTAGATGGAGAAGAAAGAATACACCAAGGAGAAAATTGTAAAGATGAAAATGGAAAAGTTTATTGGAAAAGACATTCACCTATATTATTTCCAATTGTAGGAAAATTAAAAATGAACAGAACAATAATTGGTGGAAGAGTATATGAAATGTATCAACATGGATTTGCAAGAGATATGGATTTTGAACCTATTACTAAATTAGATAATTTTCATTCTTATGTGCTAAAAAGCAATAAAAATACAAACAGTAAATATCCTTATGATTTTGAATTGTATACAACATATAGGTTAGATGAAAATAAATTAACAACTATATATAGAGTAATAAATACAAATCCAGTAAATATGCCATTTGGTATAGGAGGACATCCAGCTTTTAAAATTGATTTAGAAGAATTGCAAAAGGGAAATTATTATTTGGAGTTTGAAGAAAATGAAGATAAAATTCACTTTTTGTATTTAGTTGATGGATTAATAGGAATTGATTATGCAAAAAATATAATAAAAGATAAAAAAATAATTGAACTAGATTCTAAAACATTCAATAATGATGCTATAATAATGAAGGGATTAACGTCAAATAAAATCAGTTTAAAAAATAAAGCAAGCGGAAAAAAACTACTTACAATGGATTTTACGGATTTTCCATATTTGGCTTTATGGTCAAAACCAAATGCTCCATTTTTATGTATAGAGCCTTGGTATTCAACAGCAGATAATGTAAAAAGTACAGGTGTATTTATTCAAAAGCAAGATATATTATTATTAAAACCAAAGGAAACTTTTGAATGTAAATATACTGTTGAATTTTTTTAAAAACAAAAAGGAGAAAATAAAATGTTGTCAACAATTCTTGTTGTAATAGGAATACTGCTAGCAGCAGTAGGAACAGTGTTTATATATGATGCACGTATATTAACAAAAAAATGGTTTGGATTTGGAGATCAAAACGAGGCTAGTATGGGATTTAAAATTATAGGATTTATATTAGCAATTATAGGTGCTTTACTGGTATTTTTTTATATTTGAAAAGAAAATAAAAACTACAAATTTTTACCATTATAATAAAAGCAATTAAAAGTGAGAAAAAAATAAAAAAAAGTAAAAAAAACATTGACTATAATATAAAAAAGGTATACAATATTTATTGTAGAAAATAATATATATTATTTTAGTATAATTTTGGCTAAAAAATGTATAATATTAATAAACGTATATCTAAAGAAAAGGAGAATGTTAAATATGATTAGAAATGTAAAAAATGTAATTTTAGTTAGTGGATTAGTTTTAGTTATTATGTTTGGTTTAGTTAGTCCCGTACTTGCTACAGACACAAATGGTGCTGTTGATTTACCTATAATATCAAATAATGAGGTTACTACAGGAAATAATGAACAATCAAATAATCAAGAAACAAATAATACAGTAGCTAATAATGAAGTAAATAACACAGAACCAGAATTGAATAATGAAAATGTTAATAATTCAAATACAGTTGCAAATGGTACTTTACCACAAACAGGTGTAACAGAAGATGCTACTATTATATTTTTTATAGCAATATGTATTATTTCTGCAATATATGCTTATAAAAAAATTAGAGATTATAAAAATATTAAATAAAATATATAGGAACGAATATTAAATCGTTCCTTTTTCTTTTGCTTTTACAACAATTCTTGTTCCATTAACATTATTACAAGTTAATAATGTTAATATTCTTTTATTACCAACATTTTGAGATGTACAAGATAAATCATCTATTTCTACTTCATATTTATCATAAACAGTATAATCTATTTTGTTTCCTGTATAATCATATATTTGCACGACATCATTTTTCTTTAATTCATTTAATCTGCTAAATAATTTGTAATCTACATAGTTGTGCCCAGCAATGCATAAATTACCCACTTCATTAGGCAAAGGACCTGCAAATCTGCAGATAGACATTTTTAATAATTCTTTACTACTTTGTGATAATATAGGATAGTTTAAGTTTATTTTATCTATTTTTATCATACCTATTACAAATAAAGATGATTTGTCTATAGAATTACTTAACTTTTTAGTTTCATGATTGGTATTTTCTGAATATAGTGTTGTTAAATTAAATGAATTTAACAACTGTTTTGAAATTTTTTCTTTTTTTATATTTAAATAATTATTAATGTAAAAAATAAATATAAAAACGATTGCGGTAATTACAGAAATGATAAATTGTAGTTTATATTTAAAATTATTTTTAGAAAAATATTTTTTGCTTTGTCTAATTTTATTTTCATCAAATGGAATGGAAGAAATTTCATTGCTGAATTCTATATTTATTTTTTCTTTAAAAATATTTTTTTTAGACAAGATTTGATTCATTATTAAAATCATTCCTTTCGAGATTTTACTCCAATATTTACCTGTAATGTATGAAAAAAATCTATTAATAATATTATTAGCAATTGTAAAAAAAATATAAATAAAAATCTTAAGAAAATTTTAAAAAATGATACAAAAAAATACTAATATATGATAGAATATAGGAGATTAAAAAATAAAGTAAGGAGAGTGTAAAGTGTGTCACAATTGAAATATAAAAGAGTACTATTAAAACTAAGTGGAGAGGCTTTAGCAGGTGAAAAGAAAGTAGGTATAGATGCACAAACAATAGGTAAAGTTTGTGATCAAGTAAAACATTTAGTAGAATTAGGAGCTGAAGTTGCAATAGTAGTTGGAGGAGGAAACTTTTGGAGAGGAAAATATGGGCATGATATAGAAAGAACAACTTCTGACTATATGGGAATGCTTGCAACAACAATGAATGGTTTAGCACTTCAAGATGCATTGGAAGCAAGAGGAATATATACAAGACTACAAACTGCTATAGAAATGAGAGAAATAGCAGAACCGTATATAAAAAGGAAAGCTTTAAAACATTTAGAAAAAGGTAGAGTTGTTATTTTTGGAGCAGGAACAGGAAATCCATTTTTTACAACAGACACAGCAGCAGCTTTAAGAGCAGCAGAAATAGAAGCAGAAGTTATATTAGTTGGTAAAACAATAGATGGTGTATATTCAGAAGATCCAAAAATAAATAAAGATGCTATAAAATATGATGAAATTACATATTTAGATATTTTAAATAAAAATTTAAAAGTTATGGATTCAACAGCTATATCTCTATGCAGAGACAATAATATTGAGTTGGTAGTATTTGCAATAGAAGAACCTGAAAATATTATTAAAGCTGTAAAAGGTGATAAAGTAGGCACGTTTATACATGAATAATAAATTGAATTTATTAATAAAATAGAAAGGAAGGAAATTAATTATGGATAATAAATATGAAGAAAAAATGAACAAAACAATTAGTGTTTTTGAGGAAAATTTGTCAGAGATTAGAGCAGGTAGAGCTAATCCTGCTATATTAAATAAAATAACAATAAATTATTATGGAGTTCCTACTCCAATAAATCAAGTTGCTGGAATATCAGTTCCAGAAGCTAGATTAATACTGATACAACCATGGGATGTAAGTATTTTAAAAGAAATAGAAAAAGAAATTTTAAAATCAGATATAGGTATTAATCCAAATAATGATGGAAAAGTAATAAGACTAGCTTTTCCTGAATTAAATGAAGAGAGAAGAAAAGAAATAGTAAAAGATATTAAAAAAATGGGAGAAGAGTCAAAAGTAGCTATAAGATCAATAAGAAGAGATGCTATAGACGAAGCTAAAACTATGCAAAAAAATTCTGAAATAACAGAGGATGATTTGGAAAAAGAGGAAGAAGATATTCAAAAATTAACAGATAAAAAAATAGATGAAATAGATAAAATACTAGAAGCTAAAGAGAAGGAAATTATGAGTATTTAAGAATGGAGAAATATATGGAAGAAAAAAATATGCCTCAGCATATAGCTATTATTATGGATGGAAATAGAAGATGGGCAAGAGAAAAGGGAATAGAAATAAAATTAGGACACAAAGCAGGAGCAGAAAATTTAGAAAAAATAGCTAAATATGCTAATAAAATAGGATTAAAATATTTAACTGTTTATGCATTTTCTACAGAAAATTGGAAAAGAACTAAGGAAGAAGTTGGTGCTTTAATGTTTTTATTAAAGAGCTATGTAGAAGATTTATTAAAAAGAACGAGCTCTGATAATATAAAAATTAAAGTGTTAGGAGATATAGATGAATTAGATAAAAATTTAAAAGATTCAATTTTAAAATTGCTAGACAAAACTAAAGATAATACTGGATTAACTTTAAATATTGCTTTTAATTATGGTGGTAGAGATGAAATAACAAAAGCTGTTAGAAAAATAGCAAATAAAGTAAAAAACAATGAAGTAAATATAGAAGATATAAATGAAGAATTAGTTTCAAATAATCTATATACTGTAGGTATTCCAGATCCAGATTTATTAATTAGACCAGGTGGAGAACTAAGAATAAGTAACTATTTGCCATGGCAATTGGCATATACAGAGTTTATGTTTATTCCAAAATATTGGCCAGATTTTTCAGAAGAAGATTTAGATAATGCAATAGAAGAGTTTAGCAAAAGAAATAGAAAATTTGGAGCAAAATAAATTATTGAAAGGATATAAAAAATGAATTTTAAAAGAATTATATCAGGTATTGTATTATTTCCTTTAGTAGCTATATTACTTATTTTTGGAAATACTTATGTTGTTGATGTAACAATTGCATTGGTTGCAATGTTAAGTTTATATGAATTTTATAAATCTTTTGAAGGAAAAGCTAAACCAGTATCATGGTTAGGATATATTGCGGCAGCTTCCATATCTTTAATACATCTGGTGCCACAAGGGATGACATTAAAAGCAATTGGAATAATAATACCATTATCAATATTATTATTATTTGCAATAGTAATACATAGAGAAATGAAAATTAACATATTAGATATTGCTATTACCTTTTTTGGAATTTGTTATATCGTAATATTTTTAATGTTTATTTCTATTATAAGAGAGAATATTCCAGATGGAAAGATACTATTATGGTATGTGTTTTTTACTTCATGGGGGACGGATGTATTTGCATACTTTGTTGGAAAGAGTATGGGAAAACACAAATTTACTAAGATTAGTCCAAATAAAACGATAGAAGGTTGTATAGGTGGAACAATAGGAGCTACTATTTTAGTTTTAATTTATACACTAATCTGTAATACAGTATTTAATTTAAATATAGATTATATATATATAGTAATTGTAGGAATAATATTAAGTTTAATAGGACAATTAGGTGATTTGTCTGCATCTTCAATAAAAAGATTTAATGGAATAAAAGATTTTGGTGAGCTTATTCCAGGTCATGGAGGAATGTTAGATAGAATAGATAGTATTATATTTATAGCACCTTTTGCATATCTATTTTTATCAATACTTTAAACAGGAGGAAATTTATTTGTTAACTTTTTTTATTACTGTTTTAAAAATAATATTTATATTAGGTTTTTTAGTACTAATACATGAAGGCGGACATTTTTTAGTAGCAAGATTGTGTAAAATAAGAGTAAACGAATTTTCAATAGGATTTGGACCAACTATATGGAAAAAACAAGGAAAAGAAACTAAATATTCAATAAGATTGATACCTTTGGGTGGATATGTAAATATGGAAGGAGAAGAAGAACGTTCTGAAAAAGAAGGTTCTTTTAGCATGGCAAGTATTCCTAAAAGAATTGCTGTAGTAGCTGCGGGAGGATTAGTTAATATTATTTTTGCACTTATTACATATTTTATACTTATGGCATCTTTAGGTAATAATATATCTACAACTGTAGATAAAACAATTCCAAACCAAAGTGCAGATGCTGCTGGAATAATTTCAGGAGATAAGATAACAAAAATAAATAATAAAACTATAAGAAATAAATCTGATTTTGATCAGATTTTACAAGAGTGTAATGGAGAGCTTTTACATATAGAAGTGGAAAGAAATGGTGAAAAACTACAATTTACAATTAATCCATCAGCAGAAGAATATAATTATACAGGAATAGCAGTTAAATATAGGGAAAATAGTCCTACTACAGAAGTTGTAGTATTAGAACCTAATAGTCCAGCTGAAGAGCAAGGTTTACTAGCAGGAGATATTATTACAAAAGTTAATGGAGAAGATGTAAAAGGAAATCCAGAAAAATTACTAGAAAGTATAAACAAATCAAAAATTTTAAATTTTGAAGTAGAAAGAAAAAGTGAAATAATAAACATTACTATTCAGCCAGAAGTAAGATATAACTATTATTTAGGAGTATATTTACAAAAGGCACAAAATAATTTTTCTAATAATATTTATTATGCCTTCTGGGATACTGGTGATTTTGCATTTTCAATAATAAATAATTTAAAGTTATTATTTTCTGGCGGAGTTTCAGTAAATCAATTAATGGGACCAGTAGGAATTGGAGAAGTGGTGGCAGAAACCAATGGACTTGCAGACTTTATATATATTTTAGCACTTATATCAATATCTTTAGGAGTAACAAATCTTTTACCTTTTCCACCTCTTGATGGAGGAAAAATTGTTATACTTCTATTAGAAGCAATAAGAAAAAAACCATTAAAACAAGAGACTGAAATAAAAATACAGATGGTAGGATTTATGTTATTAATAGGATTATCTATATATGTTGCATATAATGATATTTTAAGAATTTTCTAAAGGAGAACATTTATGGTACAAACAGAAAAGAAAATGGTTAAAGAAATTTTTAAAGATTTTAATTTTAATAGTTTTGAATTAAGTGATGCGATAATATTAAATGTAAGTTTATATAAAAAAACTGCTAAAATGCAACTTGATTTACAAGCAAGTAAAATTGTAGATATTAAAGAATTAATGAACTTTGAAAGATATATAGAAAATAGATTTTTTATTAAGCAAGCAGTTATTACAATAAAATATAATGAAGATATAGATGTAAATTTTCAAAATGAATGGAAAGATTTATATGAATATATTTCATATAAATATCCATTAATACATGCATTATTAAAAAATAGTAGTTTATGTGTTAATGATAATAAAATAATTATTAATTTAGTGTGTAAAGGTAAAGATGTACTAGAAGCAAGAGGGTTTGATAAAGTAATAGAAGAAACAATAAAAAATATATATGCAAAAAAGTATAAAATTGAATTTGAGGAAGACATTCCTGAGAATTTTATAGAGCAGTGCCAAGAACAAGCAAAAGAATTGGAAAAGCAAGCAATAAAGTTAATGGAACAAGAAGTAAAAGAAACAATAAAAGAAGAGAAAAAAGAAATAAAAGAAGTTGTAAAAGATGAAAAAATAGAAGAAGTAAAAGAAGAAAAATCACCATTAATATATGGTAGAAGTTTGAAAATAAAAGAGCAATTAAGTAAAATTTCTGAATTATCAGTAGATAGTGGAAAAGTATTGTTAGATGGAGAAATATTAAATACAGATACAAGAGAACTAAAATCAGGAAAATTCCTTTTGACATTTGATTTATATGATGGTTCTAGTACTATAACATGTAAAGCATTTTTAGAAGCTGATAAAAAAGATGTTATTATGTCTAAGCTTAAAGGAGTAAAAGGTGTAAAAGTTGAAGGAACAGCACAATTTGATCCATTTTCTAAAGAATTAGGAGTAATATCAAATACAATAATAGAATCTACAGGAATAAAAAGGGAAGTTAGAAAAGATGAATCAAAAAATAAAAGGGTAGAACTACACTTACATACACAAATGAGTCAAATGGATGGAATGACATCAGCAAAAGATTTATTAAAAAGAGCAGTAAAATGGGGAATGAAATCTATAGCAATAACAGACCATGGAGTTGTACAAGCATTTCCAGAGGCACACAAATATTTAGAAAAAGATCATCCAGATTTAAAAGTAATTTATGGGGTTGAAGCATATTTGGCACCAGATAATACTTCTGCGGTATCTTTTTCTAAGAATCAAACATTGGAGGATACTACATTTTGTGTTTTAGATTTAGAAACTACAGGATTTTCTTTTAGAACAGAAAAAATAACAGAAATAGGAATAATGAAGGTAAAAAACGGAGAGGTTATAGACGAATTTTCATGTTTTGTAAATCCAGAGAAACCAATACCTCAAAAAGTTGTAGAAGTAACTAACATTACAGATGATATGGTAAAAGATGCAGAAACTATAGATAAAGTTATTCCTAAATTTTTAGAATTTGTTGGAGATAGTGTATTAGTTGCACATAATGCGGATTTTGACATAGGCTTTTTAAAACATAATTGTGCTGAATTAGGATATAAATTAGATAATACATATATAGATACTTTAAGACTAGCAAAACAATTATTTCCAACATATAAAAAATATAAATTAGGAATTATTGCAGAAAATTTAGGAATAAAAGTAGAAGTGGCACATAGAGCTTTAGATGATGTAGATACTACAGTTAAAGTTTTAAATGTAATGTTTAAAATGCTTAAAGATAAAAATGTATTTACATTAGATGATATAGAAAATGCTTTAGGGAAGGCAGATTATAAAAGTTTACCTACATATCATGCAATTATTTTGGCAAAAGATTATGTGGGACTTAAGAATTTATACAAATTAGTATCATATTCACATTTAAATTATTTTTATAAAAAACCGCGTATTTTAAAATCATTGTACAAAAAATATTCTGAAGGATTAATATTAGGAAGTGCATGTGAACAAGGAGAAATATATAGAGCAATTATAGCAGGTAAGACAGATGAGGAATTGGAAGAAATAGCAGCAGACTATGATTATTTAGAAATTCAGCCTTTAGGGAATAACATGTTTATGGTTAGAAATGAAACAGTAGCAAGTACAGAAGAGTTAAAAGACATAAATAAAAAAATAGTTGCATTAGGAGATAAATTAGGAAAGCCAGTTGTTGCTACTTGTGATGTTCATTTTATGGATCCAGAAGATGAAATATATAGAAGAATACTTATGGCTGGTCAAGGGTATGATGATGCAGATGAACAAGCACCTTTATATTTAAGAACAACGGAGGAAATGCTAAAAGAGTTTGAATATTTAGGGGAAGAAAAGGCATTTGAGGTAGTTGTTACAAATACAAATAAAATAGCAGATATGTGTGAAAAAATAAGTCCAATATCTCCAGAAAAATGTCCTCCTCATATTGAAGGTTGTGAAGAGGATATAAAAAGAATTGCTTTTGACAAAGCATATCAATTATACGGTGATCCACTTCCAGAGATTGTTCAATCAAGAATAGATAAAGAACTAGATTCTATTATAAAAAATGGTTTCTCGGTTATGTATATTATAGCGCAAAAATTAGTATGGAAATCAAATGAAGATGGATATATAGTAGGGTCTAGAGGATCTGTTGGGTCATCATTTGCTGCATATTTAACTGGAATTACAGAGGTAAATTCACTTCAACCACATTATAGATGCCCAAATTGTAAATATTCGGATTTTACAGATTACGGATATAAAAACGGATTCGATTTACCAGATAAGAAATGTCCTAAATGTGGAAATGACTTAAAAAAAGATGGAATGGATATACCTTTTGAAACGTTTTTAGGATTTGATGGTGATAAGGAACCAGATATAGATTTAAATTTTTCAGGAGAGTATCAAGCTAAAGCACATAAATATACTGAAGTTATATTTGGTAAAGGAACTACATTTAAAGCAGGAACAGTAGGTACTGTTGCAGATAAAACAGCATTTGGATATGTGAAAAAATATTATGAAGAAAGAGGTATACCAGTAAGTAATGCAGAGGTTGTAAGATTGTCGAGAGGATGTACAGGGATAAAAAGAACTACAGGTCAACATCCAGGAGGAATTATTGTTGTTCCAAAAGGAAGAGAAATATTTGAATTTACACCAATTCAACATCCTGCAGATGATCCAAATTCAGATATAATAACAACTCACTTTGACTATCACTCTATAGATCAAAACTTATTAAAATTAGATATATTAGGTCATGATGATCCTACAATGATAAGAATGTTATATGATTTGACAGGAATTGATCCAACTAAAGTTCCACTTGATGATAAAGAAACAATGTCAATATTTAGTTCAACTAAAGCATTGGGAGTAACACCAGAGCAAATAAGATCAGAAGTAGGTAGTTATGGGATACCAGAGTTTGGAACAAAATTTGTAAGAGGAATGTTGGTTGACACAAGACCTACAACCTTTGAGGAGTTATTAAGAATTTCTGGTTTATCACATGGTACGGATGTGTGGCTAGGAAATGCACAAACACTTATAGAAAATGGTACTATAACATTAAGTGAAGCAATTTGTACTAGAGATGATATTATGATTTATTTAATAAAACAAGGTTTGCCACCAAAACCAGCATTTAAAATAATGGAATGTGTTCGTAAAGGAAAAGCTACAAAAGATCCAGAAAAATGGGCAGAATATGAAGCTTTAATGAGAGAACATAATGTACCAGAATGGTATATTGAATCATGTAAAAAAATAAAATATATGTTTCCAAAGGCACATGCAGCAGCTTATGTTACAAATGCATTTAGAATAGCCTGGTTTAAGGTTCATAAACCAGAGGCATATTATACAGCCTTTTATACTATTAGAGCAGATGAATTTGATAGTGATATAATGTGCTATGGTGTAGAAAAAGTAAAAAATAAAATGAAAGAAATAGAACTACAAGGGAATAGTGCTACAACAAAAGATAAAAATATGTATTCAATTTTAGAATTAGTGTTAGAAATGTATGAAAGAGGTATAAAGTTTTTACCAATAGACCTATATGAATCAGATGCAACTAAATTTAAAATAGAAGAAGGTGGAATAAGACCTCCATTAAATAGTATACCAGGGCTAGGAAATGTAGCGGCAGAAGGTATAGAGGTAGCAAAAAAAGATGGAAAGTTTATGTCTATAGATGATATGAAAATTAGATCTAAAATAGGAAAATCTGTTATAGAACTTTTAGATAAAGTAGGATGCTTAAAGGGAATGAGTCAAAGCAATCAAATGAGCTTGTTTGGTTAATATATAATAGAACAATATGATAAAAAATATTTTACTTTTAAGATTACAAATATATAATTATTCTAATTTTGGAAGGAATGTTTATAAAAATGGAAAATATTTTTCAGTTAGATTTTTCAAAAATTTTTACAATACAAAATGCAAT
>CAUWNG010000054.1:0-13359 GCA_963560005.1 uncultured Clostridia bacterium | reverse complement strand
ATTTTTATTCTTTCTTCTTCTGAAATATTAGTATTTTCTGGTATATGAAATGAATCTGTATAAGTTTTTTTATCTGTTATATTAATTATATTTCCATATATAGCTTTATCTAATTTTATAAATTTGCCACACATATTTTTATCACAACTTGTTGCAACACAAAAATTCAAATTATATTTTTGTGAATATTCATCACATTTATTTTTTATAAATTCAATTATTTCTAAACCTAATTTTTGGCTTTCTATACTCTCAGCTTGATGTTTACCTAACATTGCAAGTAAACATTCAGCTAATCCTATAATTCCTATACATAAATTTCCATGTTTTAATGATTTTCTTAAACTGTCATCCTCTTTTATTCTCTCACTATCTATTAATGCTCCATCTCCTATTAAAAATGGAAAATTGCATGTTCTTTTTGTACATTGATTCTCAAACCTATCTAATAATTGATCTTTTACTAATTCTATTTTTTCCTCTAATTCATTATAAAAACCTTTAAAATCAATATTACTATTATTTACTTTACCATATTTAATTCCTAATCTAGGTAAATTAATATATGTTGTAGATAAATTTACTCTTCCTGGAATTATAGCTTTATTTTCATCTATTATGTTTTCACAAACTCTTGCTCCTAAATTATTATATGCTACTTCTGTTTTTTCTTCTCCTTTATATACTTTTTTATTATAATCAGAATCTAAAAAAGCAATACCTATCATTGTGTTATTTTTCTCTATTAATTTACATACTTTTTCCAACAAATCAAAATTTTTGTCCTTTGATTTTAAATTAACTCCATCTTTTATTTTAAATATAACAAATACTTTATTATTTTTTATATTTTTATCTATCGCTTTTAATATACTATTAGAAACTAGCTTTCCTTCTATTTCTATATTTGTTCCTATATTTAATGTTGTTTCTTTTGCATAAGTATTTAATGTTTTTACAAGTAGCTCCATTGCTTCCTCTATAAGTTTTTTTGTTTTTAAAATTGCTTTGCTATAAGCCATTCTAAATAATCTTTTTAATTCTTCTGATTCTCTACAAAATCTAAAAAATATTTCTACATTAAATTCAATTGTATTTATCTTTTCTATTTCTCTCTCTATCCCATTCATTGCTATAAATTTATCAAAATCTGTCAATTCCAAATAATTATATACCAACTCTTTAAAGTAATTTTTAAATGTCTTAACTACGGATTCTTTTAAATAATAATCAAATAATGGAATAGATTGTTCTCCATACTGTTCTACCTGTGCTGCTCTAATTATTATTGCAATATACATACAATATTCCATAATGTCCTTCGGTTCTGCCAAAGATTCTCCATTTATTTTTAAATAACCTTCATTAATTACCTTATTTAAGTCTATTTGTGATGAATCAGTTGTACCTGTTGCATAATAATCCATTTTTTGAATATATATTTCTCCGTTTTCACAAGCAGCTAAATATTTCTTTTTTAGCAAATATGATTTTGTGAATTCTTTAGAAATGGTTTTTCCATATTCTATCATCACATCCATAGCAGATTTATTAATATTACTATTAGTTTTTAACCCCAAGTCCTCTATTGCTTTTAAAAACTTGTGTTGCTTTTTCTCATCAAAAAATATTTGTCTTGAATATGCTCTTTTTTCTCTATATGATGAAAAAGAATCATATACATCTAAATAGCAGTTTTCTTTTAATGTTTCTTCAATTAAATCCTGTATTTTTTCTATTTTTATCTTTTCTTCTTGTATTTTTTCTATTTTATTTAATACACATCTATATACTTTATTTATATCTTCTTCATTATACTTACTAATTTCATTAGATCTGTTTACACTATCAAATCCTTTTTTTATTGCTAATGCTATCTTTTTTCCATCAAATTCAACCTTTTTCCCATCTCTTCTAACTACTTTTTTATCAATTTCTTTTTCATAAATTCCTGACATTATATATCATCTCTTTTCTATATAATTTTTAATCTTAGAATAATAGCAGGTTTATTTTTATTTATATTTAAAATAAATTATATATTTTCACATAGAAATAGTCAATTTTTTTAAAAATTTTATTTAAGAATTTAATAATTAGACAGCAAAAACCCTAGACTTACACTTGAAGTGGTAAAATGAAAGTAGACACAAAAATCCACTTTCATTTTACCACTTCACTTACACTCTAGGGTTTTGCCATATCTTCTTACGCACTCTTTAATTCCAATCTTAATTTATCAGCTATCATTGCTATAAATTCTGAATTTGTTGGCTTTCCTTTTGCTGCTGATACTGTATAACCAAATATATTTTCCACTGCTGCTTGTTCTCCTCTTCCCCATGCTACTTCTATTGCATGGCGAATTGCTCTTTCTACTCTCGATGGGGTTGTTTTATATTTACTTGCTATATCAGGATATAGTTGTTTTGTTATTTGATTTATTACATCTGTATTATTTATTACCATCATTATTGCTTCTCTTAAATATTGGTATCCTTTTATATGTGCTGGTACTCCTACTTCATGGATTACATTTGTTACTAGTGCTTCTAAATTTTCCTGTTTTTTCTTCTTTTCTGGTGCTATATCTATGTATTGTGCCTTTATTTCTCTACCTATAAATTCATTTTTATATTGTCCTGGTTGAAAATTCTTTAGTTCTTTTATTCTTTTTACTAAAACATTTATATCAAATGGCTTTACTATATAGTATTGTGCTCCCAATGATATAGCTTTTTGTGTGATTTTGTCTTGTCCCACTGCTGATAATATTATGCATAAAGGATTTTTTTCCATTTCTGTTTCTGCTAATTTTTCTAACACTCCTAAACCATCTAAATGAGGCATAATAACATCTAGTAAAACGATATCTGGTTTTGTCTCAACTATTTTTTCGTAAGCTTCATTTCCATCTTTTGCATATCCTATTACCTCCATATCTTCTTCTTTTTTTAGATAATTTGTTAGCGTTACTGCAAATTCATTATTGTCATCTGCTATTAGCACTTTAATCTTTTCATCCAATTTCGTTTCCCCCTAAATCAAATTTTGTAAATTTTTTACAGTTCCATTATATTATGTTTTTCCAAAATTTGCAATAGGTTTTTGGAAATTTTTTCAAGTTTTTGTATTTTTTACCTATTTATCAATACTTTTTCTTATATTTTTCCTTTTTAATACTTCATAATCCATTATTTTCGACTCTAAACATTTTAATAATTCCTTTTCATCTTCAATAGATATTTCAACAATTATCTTTACATTTTCTTCAAATTCAACATTTAATATTTCAATATTCTTTTTATTACAATAGTATTGTATAGTTTCTAAATATTTATAATTTGTCTTTATTAATAACTCTAACCCATCTTCTTCTACAACTAATTCTACTCTTTCCAGTGCTTTAACTGTTGCTCCTGTGTACGCTCTTACTAACCCACCTGTACCTAATAATATTCCTCCAAAGTACCTTGTTACAATAACAATTACATTTTCTATATTATTTTTTTCTAATATATTTAAAATAGGTGCTCCTGCTGTTCCACTAGGCTCACCATCATCACTAAATCTGTTTAAAGTATTATTTTTCTCATGTATTCTAAATGCAAAGCAATGGTGCTTTGCATCATGATATTTCTTTTTAATTTCTAAAATTTTTCCCTCTGCTTCTTTTAATGTTTCTACATAAAAAATATTTGCAATAAATTTAGATTTCTTTTCTACTATTTCATCTTCAATATCATTCTTAATAGTTCTATATTGCATTCCTCTATTCCTCTTCTTTAAAAATTTACAATACCTGCTATACAGATTAATCTTTATTTAATCCTGCTACATATCCTGTAGAATATGCTATCTGTAAATTAAATCCTCCTGTATAACCATCTACATCTATTATTTCTCCTGCAAAATACAAATTTTCTATAATTTTTGATTCCATTGTTTTGGGATTAATTTCTTTTATATTTATACCACCAGAAGTAACTATTGCTTCTTCTACAGGTCTAAAACCACTAATTGTTATATCAAATTTTTTTAATGTATCAACTAATTTTAAACGTTCATTTCTCGTTATTTCATTTACTTTTTTATTTTCATCTATTTCAGATTTTAGTATAACTGTATCTATTATTTTCTGTGGTAATAATTTATTTAAACTATTTTTTAATGCTTTGTTTTTTTCTTCTGAAAAGTCTCTTAATATCCTTTCATCTAATTTTTTTTCACTTAGTGCAGGTTTTAAATCAATATATAATTTTATATAATTATTATTTAATAATTCATCTATATTTTTATATCTAATTAAATGTGCAGAACCGCTTAATATTGTTGGACCAGACACTCCAAAATGTGTAAATAGCATTTCTCCAAAATCTTTATATATTTCTTTATCTTTTTTTAAATCCATTATTTTTATAGAAACATTTCTTAAACTTAAACCTTGTAGATTTTTACAGATTTTTAGTGATTCTCCTTTAGTTTCTAATGGTACTAATGATGGTTTTATATTTTTTATATTATGTCCTAATTTTTCTGCTATTATATATCCATCTCCTGTTGAACCAGTTCCTGGATAGCTTTTCCCCCCTGTAGCTAAAATTATTTTTTCTGCATTTATTGTAAATACATTATTATCTTTTTTATAAATTACTCCTATAGCTTTTTTATCTTTAATAACTATTTCTTCTACTATAGCATTATTTATTATTTTTACTTTATATTTTTTTAGTATTTCTTTAAATGTTTCCAAAACATCTACTGATCTATCAGTAATTGGGAATACTCTATTTCCTCTCTCTTCTTTTACACTTAGTCCATTATCTTCTAATAATTTTATTATATCTTTATTATTAAATTTATTAAATGCACTATATAAAAACATCCCATTTCCTGGTATGTTTTTTATAAAATCTTGTATTTCTAAGCTACTTGTTATATTACATCTTCCTTTTCCTGTAATTAGCAACTTTTTTCCAATTGTCGGCATTTTTTCTAATATTGTAACTTCATTTCCACATAAACTTGCACTTATACTTGCTAATATTCCAGCTGGACCTCCACCAATAACTATTACTTTCACCTTTTTCATTCCCCCAATATTGCTACTTTTATTTAAATATATAAGCTAATTTAAGTAATTTTATATTTCTATATCAAATTACCTAATATTAGCTTATTTATAATCAAATTATATTTTGAATTGCTTTTAATACTCCTAATTTTCCATATTGATATGTAAGTCCTCCTTGCATAAAAGCTACATAAGGCGGACGTATAGGCGCATCGCATGATAATTCTATTGATGAACCTTGTGTAAATGCTCCTGCTGCCATTATTACTTTATCTGTATATCCTGGCATATCCCATGGTTCTGGAATAACATCTGAATCAATTGGCGAACCTTTTTGTATTCCTTGGCAAAACTTAATTAATTTTTCTTCATTTCCAAATTCTATTGTTTGAACTATATCTGTTCTTTTATCACAATACCTTGGATTTGGCTTATAGCCTAAATCTTCTAATATTTTACTTGCTAATGTTGCTGTTTTTAAACTGCTAGCAACAACACTAGGAGCCATAAATAATCCTTGCAATATATTTTTATTTATTCCTAATGTTGGTCCTACTTCTTTTCCTAAACCTGGTGCTGTAAGTCTTTCTGCTGCTAATTCTATTAATTCTTTTTTTCCTGCTATGTATGCTCCATTAGGTGCAATTCCTCCACCTAAATTTTTAATTAAACTACCTACTATAATATCTGCACCTAATGATGTTGGTTCTATTTTATCTACAAGTTCTCCATAGCAATTATCTACCATAATAATTACTTTATTATTAACTTTTCTAATTTCTTCTATTACTTTTTTTATTTTTTCTAAAGATATACTATCTCTCAATGCATATCCTCTTGACCTTTGAATTTCAATTAATTTAATATCATTTTTACTAACTCTTTCTTTTATCTCATTATAATTAAAATCATTATTTATTAAATTTATTTGCTCATATTTTACTCCATAAGATTTAAGAGAGCTTTTGTTTTCTACTATACCTATTACTTCATCTAAAGTATCGTAAGGTTTTCCACTAATACTTAGTAAAATATCATTTGGTCTTAAAAATGCAAATAAAGCAACTGTTATAGCATGTGTACCAGATATAAATTGGTTTCTAACTAAACTGTCTTCAGCATCTAAAATATCTGCAAATATTTTTTCAATTGTATCTCTTCCTACATCTGAATATCCATATCCTGTTGTACTATTAAAATGTATATCTGATATTTTATATTTTTGAAATGCCCTTAATACTTTTAAACTATTATATTCACACATTTTTTCAATATCTGCAAATATATCTTTTAGATTATTTTCTGCATTTGTTGCTAAATTTAATACTTCATCACTAATTCCAAACTCTTTATACATAATACTAAATTCTCCTTTATTATTATATTTTATCACTATATTGTGATTCTGATGTCCATATATTTAATTTATAGTATTTTCCTATAAATGTTGGATAATACCAATCTAATTCATAAATAGGTTTTGTAATTATATCTCCTTCTTGATTAATTACTCCCCACTTTCCTTCTTTTTTTATTCCTGCATATCCATAATTATTAAAATCTGTAACCATTTCGTATTCATTTTGCACTTTTAAATTTCCTTCTATATCTACAAATCCCCACTTATCATTTATTTTTTTTGCAAACAATTTATTGTTTGGGAATAACTCTTTTGCTTTTTTTTCATTTCCTTCAAAATCATAATATACAAAATTATCTTCTGAATACATAATCAAGTAATTATCTTTCTTCTCCACTATAGCATTATCCATGGTTTTTAATACTTCCATATTTTTATTTATTAAACTTACTGTTTTAGTATTGTTTATTTCTGCTTGTAAAAGGCTTGTACCTTGTATTTCGTATATACTACTATATTTTAAATCTACTAAAGATTTTCCTGTTAAATCTATAATTCCATTTTTTCCATCTTTTGCAACTATAAAATACTCTCCTGATACATGTTCAATATAAGAATAATTATTGTCTATAATTACATTATTCTCCCTATCTATCACTTTATAAACATCATTTCTATCTACAGTTATAAAATAATTTTCATTATCTGTTTTCATTTTACTTATTATATCTGTATTTTCTATTTTATTTCCTTGCAAATCAAAAACATTTATTATTCCATCTTTTTCTGCATCAATATATATACCCCCAAACAAAATATTATCATATTCTATATTTAATATATTTTTACCTTCTTTATTAATTATACCTTGTTTAGAATTTCTTTGTACTATAAATAAATCATTTGACAAATTATATTTTATTGACTCATATTCGTGATTTATAATATTTTTACTATTTTTTAGTAAACCCGCTTGCCCATTTTTATAGGCTACTAAATATGCATCTTTTCCATCTTCCATTTCTACTATTCTATCAATTTCATTGTATTCTGTATTTAATACTACTTTTCCATTATAATTTATATAACCATATCTATAGCCTTCATCTGTTACTTTGCTCACAATAAATCCAGTATAATTATTTTTTGTTTCTGTATTAAAATAATTATCTGATGTAATTGTGTTATATTCTGTTTTTATAACAACTTTACCTTTTATATTTATTGCTCCACATTTTCCATCTTGTTTTACTAATAATGTACCTTCTTTATAATTTATACTACTTATTTGATCATATATTGGTTTTGTAATTACCTTTCCTTCTAAAGTTATTAAACCATATTTTCCATCTTTCTTATATTGTAATACACTTTTTTCATAAGGTACACCATCTAAGGTAGCTTCTGCTGGAATTGCTTGTACATTTTCATAAACATTAAATAATATTTCTTTTTTATCATTTAACACTGTAGTTTTGTACTCTTTAGTTTCAGAGTTATACTCATCCATGCATATAAATACTGGCTTAGAAGGATTTGGTATTTGTACCATATCATATATAGGTTCTACAACTATTTCTCCGTATTTATTTATTACTCCATATCTTTCATTTTTAGTTATAATATTATAATTAAATTCTTTAACTTCTTCTACTGTGTAATTATAATCAATTTTATTAATAATAAATATTACTAATGCTATAACTACTATTAATATTACTATTCCTAATATAATCCATTTTATTTTACTTTTCATTTGCTAATCAAACCTTTCTAATTTTTAAATAATTTCCTGATTGTTTCTGCAAACTTTTACTTTTTTTATTCTTTTATCTTCATATTCTTCTACTTTATATGTTAATTTTTCATCCTCTAAAATAATGTTTTCATCTTTTTCTGGAAGTCTACCTAATTTTTCTATTAAATAACCTGATAATGTTTCATAATCTCCTTCTGGAATTTCTATACCTACTATTTTTTTAAATTCATATAATGAAACTCCTCCATCTATTAAATATGTATTATCATCTATTTTTTCATACTCTATTTCTATATCATCATATTCATCAAAAATATTTCCAACCAATTCTTCCAAAATATCTTCCATTGTTAATAATCCTGCTGTTCCACCATATTCATCTATTATTATTGCCATCTGATTTTTATTTCTTTGTAAATCTTTAAAAATCTCATCTATAGGTTTCGATTCTGGAACAAAATATGCTGGTTTTAATAGATTTTTTATTTTTATTTGCTTTTTATCATTTAAAACCTTTAAAATATCTTTGATTAATAAGATTCCTTTAATATCATCTATAGTTTCTTCATATACTGGTATTCTGCTATATTTATACTCATCTATATCTTCTAATATTTTGTTTAAATTTTCATTTATATCTATTGCAAATATATTTATTCTAGGTGTCATAATTTCTGATGCGGTAATATCATTTAACGCAAATACATTGTTTATAATTTCTTTTTCTGTCTCTTCTATTGCTCCTTTTTCTTGTCCTTGATCTACCATCATCTTTATTTCTTCTTCTGTTACAGTTTGTTCTTCTTGTTCTCCTACACCAAATAACTTTGATACCATATTAGTTGAACAAGTTAATAATTTAACAAATGGAGCTGTAAAAATTGAAATTCCTTTAATAACACCTACTGTAGAAAAAGCAATTTTTTCATAATATTTCATTGCTAATCTTTTTGGTACCAATTCCCCAAAAACTAGAGTAAAGAATGAAAGTATTAATGTAATTATTATTATAGAAATTGTTTTCCATACATCAACACTTATCATTGGTATCCAATTATTTAAAACTGGAGCTAAGTTATCTGCAAATGCCTCTGAGGCAAATGCACTTGATAAAAAGCCTGCCAAAGTAATTCCTATTTGTATTGTAGCCAAAAATTTACTTGGATTATTTAGCATTTTTTTTATTTGTTTTGCTTTTTTATTTCCTTCTTTTACTTGTTTATCTATTTTTGCATCATTTAATGAAATAAATGCTATTTCTGTTGCAGCGAAATATGCATTTAATAATATTAGTATTATCAATACTATTAATTGTGCAATCATAAAATCTTCCTTCCAATTTATTTACATATAATATAGCATTAATTATATATTTTATACCATTTAATGTCAATAAATCAAAAGGAAGATTTATTTTATATTTTAATACCCTGTTCTTGGTAATTTCTTTTCTTCTTCTTTTTTACCAACAGTTATTTTATTTTCATCCTGCGGTTTTTCTTCTTCTTTATCTTCTGGAATTTTATAGTTATTTACTGTAATTTTTAGAGACTCATTATATTTTACTTCAATTTCCAATTCTTCGTCATAACCATAGTATCCTTCTGGTGCCTTTATTTCTTTTAAATAATACTTGCCTGGTACTAAGTTTTCTATTTCTACCTTTCCATTTTCGTCTGTTTTTAAATCAGTATAAACTACATTTTTATTTTCATCCAATAAAGTAAATACTGAATCAGCTAAAGGTATAAGTTTATCTCCATCTTGTTTATATATCTCCAATCTTGTATGATTTCTATAAAATGTTTCTCTTTCACTTGTATCCGTTTCTTCAAATTCCCCTGCTACTACTGCTAAATCTTGTAATGTAGGATCTGGTGCTTTTCCTAATAGAATTGGCTTAGTTTTTAAATCTGATGATACATTTATATAAATATCTCCTCCTGCTTCTGTTGCAGATATTGGAATAATTATTTTAAATTTTTCGTCAGTTTTAAATGTGTTTCTTTCATTATTATCCATATCTACTACTTTTGCTATATTAGCATCTGGTCCTGTTAAATTAACTGTATACTCTTCATTTGCAGCAGTTGCACTAATACAAAAAGTTTTACTAATACTTTGTTTATCTAATTCATCTACTTTCCATTCTTTTGTTACATCTTCTACTGTTATTCTAGCAACTGGTTTTGTTTCTTTTGAATTTCTTGCTGCTGTAATTATTTGTTTTATTGCTCTAACAACTCTTTTTCCTTGTTCTTGGTTTCTATCATGTAATGTAAACTTATCTAAATCATAATGATACATTGCATCATAAACTGCCATTTTTGTTGCTGAATATGCTTCTTCCATAGTTGCACACCCTAATTCTTCTATATTTTTAAATGGATATCCATTTATTATAGCTCTCCATATTTTAACATCTGAAATTAGACTGTTTATATTTACAGTATAACTTAACTCTTCTGTCACACCGGTTTTCCCTTTATTAATACAATATGCTGGATATTCAACTCCATCTTTTTTATAAACTATTACCTCTACTCCTATTCCAATATTATCATATTGAAAATAAACAACTTCGCCTTTTGAATATAAATCTGCTTTATTTATAGGCATAGATGCAGCTTGCACATTATTTATTCCTATTACTGAAAATAGATTTATAATTAGAGTAATTATCACTAAAATTACACTTAATACCTTTTTTATAACCTTCATAATTTTCATCCTTTCTTTTTACTTAACTTCTATAGCTTGAATACATCTTCTATATTCCCTCATATCTGCTTCACAAGTTATAAGGGTTATTCTATTATCTTTGGTATTTTTTATATATTCCCAATTTGTTTCTTTTATAATTTTATTTAAAACTACTCTATATTTCCTTGTACCTTGGTTAGTAGTATAAATTATTTTATCTCCAATTTCCAATTCTTTAATGTTAGCAAAAAAGTTGCAATTATACCCTCTATTATGTGCTGCAAGAGCAACATTTCCATTCCAGATACTACTCTCTTCAAAATGACCAACTCCTTCTAATAATATTTCAGAGTTTGTTCCATTAAGTATATGAGCATCTAAATTTATTTTGGGTATTATTATTCTCCAACTAGAAGCACTATATTTATCTTTTATTTGCTTTTCTGTAATTTCAGATTTTTCTATCTTTTTTTCATTTTTTGATAAGGTTTTTACTTTATGATTTTCTAATGTATATATATTATCTATGTCAATATCTTTTTTATCAATATATTTATCACTTTTTTTATTTATTTGAAAAACTTTAGAATATAAATTACTTTCGACACTTTTTATTGGATTAAAAATATTTAAAATATTTTGAGAAAAAAAATTTATAATTATAAAAATAATTGTTGTAAGAAATAAAGTAATTAAATAAATATTTCGTTTAGTGTAACTTATCACATAAAATACACCTGCCTTTATTTTGAATTAAAACTTTTTAGATTTAAATTTAAATTTGAAAAAAATTGCAATTTTTTATAAAATTATGATACTACAAATTTATTGGTTTGTAAAGTTTTTTCCTTCGTCCAATTTCTACATTATTCTACAAAAAAGAACCTTTATAATCTCAAAGGTTCTTTTATTAATTTAAGGGTAATTATCTATATAATATTTATGGGGTTTTTTATATTTAATTATTTTCTTATAGGCATCACGCTCTCCTTTTTTTATAATATATTTATATACTTTTTTATTATTTACAATTTTAAATTTTCAAAAAACTTATATAACATTCCTCCTTTCTTTTTAGTATGTTATTCATAATAAATTTTCTTATCCATCATCTCCTCCTTTCTATGTTTTATATTTTAATCTCATTATATGTTTTTTTTGTGAATAAAAATTGAAGTATTGGTAAATAATAATTTTATAAATTCTTAATTCATTTTTTTTAGTTTTCTCACATTAAAAGACCTATAATAATCTATAGGTCTTTTAACATACTTTATTTTGTTATTGATAAAATTTTATATTTAATAACACCTGCTGGTGCTTGAACTTCTACAATTTGATCTTTTTTTGCTCCCATTATAGCAATTCCAATTGGTGATTCATTTGAAATTTTACTTTGAGTCAAATCAACTTCAGTAGAACCAACAACTGTATACATTACCTCTTCATTAAATTCCATATCTAACATTTTAACAGTATTTCCAACTTGTACTGTTTTGGTATCTATTTCTGATTCATCTATTATTTTTGCATATCTTACTTTATTTTCTAATTCTACTATTTTATTTTCATTGTCAGCTTGTGCATTTTTAGCTTCATCATATTCTGAATTTTCAGATAAATCTCCAAATCCTAATGCTACTTTTATTCTTTCTGCTATTTCTGTTCTTTTTGTTGTTCTCAAATATTCAAGTTCTTGTTCTAATTTTTCAAATCCCTCTTTTGTTAGTAATACTTCTTTTTCTTCCATTGTCCTACCTCCTTTTGCCATAAAATTAATTGCAACAAATTTTACAATTTGTTGCACCTATATATATTAAACTATATTATTGATTTTGTCAAGCCCTTTTGAATAAACTAATTTACTCTTAAATACTCTCTTTCATCTATTAAACCGTTATTTCCTATAAGCCTTATTATATTTACTCCATCTTTTTTTATTCTTTCTTTTATATTTTCTAAACTATCTTTTTTATTTAATATACTTTCATATAAAATTGTTAAAGATGTTTTATTTAACAAATTATATTCTTCAAAAAAAGCTTTTAATTCTTGTGAAATATTAATATCTAAATTGTTAATATTTATTCCATCAAATGTATTTGATTCAATTATAATATCTTTTTCTACGTTTATTATAATTGCTTTTCTATTTATATTATATTTTTTTAATGTTTCATTTTCAAAATCTATATTTACTATTATTTTAGCTCTTTTTAAGCTTTTCTTTTTATTATTTGTCACTGTTATAATTGTTTCATATTCATTTAAAAATTTTTCTTCCAATTGTTTATATTTATTAATATTATTTGTAACAATATTAACCATTCTAAACTTTTTAGAAAACATATATATGTATTTTAAATATAATTCATTATTATTGTTAATAAGTATATAAACATCTTCTAATTGACTTTTTTTATTTTGTATTTTTAATATATACATTAATGTCTCTAATAATAA
>CAUWNG010000053.1:0-13623 GCA_963560005.1 uncultured Clostridia bacterium | reverse complement strand
ATGATAAAATAATTGGATATCAAAATTATAAAGAGGGCAACAAATTACAATTTATGGAGGTGCTTATGATTCAATCAAATATAAAAAAGCAATTTTCTTGTGAAAGAAATAAGTTGTGGGATATTATTACAGACAATTCTAATTATGTTTGGCGAAGTGATCTATCTAAAATAGAAATTATAGATGATACACATTTTGTTGAATATACTAAAAATAACTTTCCTACTTATTTTACTATAACCTCAAAAGAAAAACTAAAAGAATATAAATTTGATTTAGAAAACACTAATTTAAAAGGAAAATGGATTGGTATTTTTAAAGAACTTCCAAATGGCAATATTGAACTTGATTTTACTGAAGAAATAGAAGTAAATAATTTTATTATGAAAATATTTGCAAAATCTTATTTAAAAAGCCAACAAAAAAGATATATGAGAGATTTAGAAAGAGCATTGAATAAGCAATAAAAAATATTTTTTTTAAATTGAAAGGTGTCAGAAATATGAAATACAATAATAAATTAGAGTTGATAGAAACAATTAAGAATAATGCGAGTTTATTTATAGGAGAATACTCTAATATAAATGAAGAATCTATGAAGGTAATTGATGAAGAAATAGAGTATAGTCCTTTTCAAATGCTAGCGTTTTGTAACGGGTGGATGGATTTAGTCTTATCTTGGGAGAATGAAGAAAAAACAGGAAAGCACGAAACAACACTTGCTACTGAATGGAAATGGAATGATCTTGGTTGGTTATATCAAAGTTTTTATGATAAATATAACAACTACTCTTTAAAAGATTTAATTGATGACTTTAATCAAAAAGTTGATGATATTATTCAGTTAGTAAATAATTTATCTGATATAGATTTATTTGAAAACGGCAAAAGAAATTGGGCAAAAACAAATGGTAAAGAGTTTAGTGTATGCAGATTAGTACATTTGAATACTATTGCTAATTTCAAAAATTTTAGAGGTAAAATTAGAAAATGGAAAAAGAATAATAAATAGAAATTATTGATTAAAATAGGAGGTGTACTATGAGCAATTATTCTAAAATCAAAGATATAATATTAAAATTAAATTCAGAAGAATTACTAAAAGAAAAATTGTATATTGTTGGTGGTACAGTTCCGTATTTAATATCTAATACTATGTCGAACAGAGAACATTCAGACATAGATATTATTGTTGCAGCAAACGATATGAATGTGGTTCGAGAATATTTAAAAAATAACAATTTGTATATTAAAGATTTTGATTCAATAATGTTTGATTATAATAAAAACAAAATTGATTACGGAATTGATTGTATTATAGATGGAATTACAGTTAATTTTGCTCCTTTTGAAATTGTTGATAATAATATAATACAGAAGAACTTTTTAAGTAAACAAAGTAGTGGAATAAATGCACTTGTAACTGTAACTTTAAACAATGTAAAAATTGAAGATTGTACTACAACTATTATTATAGATCAAGTTAAGATCAAAACATATAATTTGGAAATGGTAAGAATAATGAAAGAAAAATCAAATAAGCCAAAAGATGTAGTTGATATAGAGGTAATAGATGAGTACGGATATGATGAGAAAAAATACAATGATTTAAAAATTAAAACTAATAATATGAAGTTTAAAATTTTTCCTAAAAGTAAATTATTGAGATTATTTATGAAATAAAAGCGAAACAAAAAGTTTAGAAATATAATTAAAATACTGTCTTTTATAGATAGTATTATTTTTTTTGGACATTTACATACTTTGAGTATGTAAATATTGACAAGGCTATATATTTAATATATAATTTATACATACCGAAAGTATGTATAAGGAGGTAGACTATGTCAAGAAATAAATATCCAGAAATAACTGTTGAAAATATATTGGAAGTATCACAGAGATTATTCTTTGAAAAAGGATATGATAATACAAAAATTCAAGATATAGCAGATGAATTAGGAATGACAAAAGGAGCAATATATCATCATTTTAAATCAAAAGAAGAAATAATGAATACGTTAGGTGATAAACTATTTACAAACAATAATCCTTTTGAAATTGTAAAAAAGCGAACGGACTTAAATGGTCTGGAAAAAATGAAATATGTAATAAATCTTAATCAATCTAATGAACAAGTGGTTGAATTAACAAATCAAGCATTGCCACTTTTAGAAAATCCTCAAGTATTAGCCAAAATGTTTGAATCTAATTATCAGCAGTTACTTCCATATTGGCTAGAGTTGATCGAGGAAGGACAAAAGGATGGCTCTATAAAAACAGAACAACCAAAAGAATTAGCAGAATTACTAATATTAACAGATTTATGGATGATTCCTTCACTTTTTCCCGGAAATGTTAATGATATAAAAAATCGTTATAAATTTGTAACGATAATGCTTGGAAAAATGGGATTACCACTTTATGATGAAGAAATGCTTGCAAAAATAGATAATTTACCATATTACGAAAAAGATGAATAGGAGGTAAAAATGAAAAAGATTTTTATTCACGGATCAGGACACAGAGGGGCAAGTTGGAATGAAACAATTTCATATATGAAAGATAATCAAGACATATTGTATCCAGACTTATCATCAATTCTTAATGGCAAAGAAGCCAGTTATTATAACTTATATTCTGCTTTTTCAGAATATTGTAATAAAATTGAAGGAAAAACCAATTTATGTGGTATTTCATTAGGAGGAATATTGGCACTAAATTATGCGTTAGACTTTCCTGATAAAGTACAATCATTAGTTTTAATTGGTACGCCTCATAAAGTACCAAAAATAATGTTTAGTATCCAAAATGTTATTTTTAAATTTTTGCCTCAGTCAGTTTTTGAAAGTATGGCATTTAATAAAAAAGACACTTTTATTTTAGGCAATACAATGAAAAAATTGGATTTTAGTAATAAAGTACAAAAAATTAATTGTCCTACTCTTGTAGTGTGTGGAGAGAAAGATAGTGCCAACATTAAATCAGCATATTATTTATCAGAAAATATAAAAAATGCAAAATTAAAAATCATTAAAAATACAGGACACGTTGTGAATGAAGAAAATCCCAAAGAATTAGCAGAAATATTAAATGAGTTTTATAAGGAGTTCAAAAAATATGAGAAGAATAAATGAAAATGAATTAGAAAAATTGTCAGAATTTATGATAGAACAATTTTGGGGAAAAGAAGAAATGCAACAAATGTTTAAGGGATTTAATAAAGAAAAAGGGAAAAGTATTGCAACTAATATATTATATATGGAATTATTGTACTTTTATAATAAAGGGGATATATATATATTTGATGATGATATAACAGGATCAATAGTTGGAATACAAGCCAAAAATCTTTTTTCGATACAAAGAATTTTAATGGCATTGAAGTCAAATAAGATATTAAAATCGTTGTCAAAAGAAGAAAAAGAACAGTTACAAAATAATATAAAGCCTATTAAAGAAGTTCATAGCAGTAACTGGTATAAAAAATATTGTAAAAATCCTTATTATATACTTCAATTTGCTATTGCAAAAGATATGCGTGGAAAAGGAATTGCCAGAAAAATGCTAGAAGAATTATTTGATTATGCTTCTAAAACAAACAGCTGTATTGTACTAGAAACTTTTACAGAATCAAATGTACCAATGTATAAGCATTTTGGCTTTAAAGTAAAAGAATTTTTTGAAACAGAAAATAAAGAATTAAAAGAATACAGAATGTTAAAAAAATTAAATGATAAAAAAATAAAAAATATCACTTTTGGAAAACTAACAGAAGAAGATATAAAAAATGTAGAAAGTGATGTAAATCAAATTGCAAAAGACATTAACAATATTTTTAAAAATTAAAAGATCATTCATATACGAATGGTCTTTTAATCATCTAAATTATCTAATTTGAATAAGTCGGAATTATAGAAATCTTTAATTTCAATTTTTAGAGTTTTACAAATTTTATAAATAACGAATGAACTAGGATTCGCAACCTTTTCTGATACCATATCTTGTAAAGTAGTAGGGGGAATGCCTGACATTTCTGCCAATTTATTTGGTGTATATTTATATAATTCACATAACTCAAAAATTCTACGACTAATAGCCTGTCTAAATAGCATTTTCCCACCTCCAATCATCACATATAATTTTAACAAAATTGTTGTCAAATTATTTACGGATATCCGTTGACTTTTTGACGTCAAGGTGTTATAATTTTTTTTGCATATTTAAGATATAGATTATTAAGATATATATAGAATACAAAAGACGACAATAGCAGTACATTAGAATTTTTTGTGTACTGCTTTTCTTTTGAGAAAGGAATGTAAAAAAATGGAACTAAATGAAAAAATCGAAAGTTATATTGATGAGTTTTATGTGTTATATAAATATGATGTAAAAAGTATTTTTAAATCTATGAATAAAGATATATCTACCAAAGAAAAAATGAAAAAATTAGATGATAAACAAATAAAGAATTTGATAAAGTTTTTTGATTCTTTTCTATTTATAATAGATTATAGTTTTTTAGATGGAAAAGGATTACTGTTTGCATTTGAAAATTATGATTATAATGCTACACCGTCATATAGACGAGTACATATTGTTACAACATTGCTTGAAAATGAAATAATCAATATAGAAGAAATTATGAATAATGAAAATCTTACTGATAAGCAGTTAATATATGAAATGGAATTACCAATGATCAAAAATATTGATGACAAAGAAGCAATATATAAAAGAGTGCCAATGATACCAGAGATTTATTCGTATTGTGAAAAGGCATTAAGTGAAATGTGCTATATAAATTTAAAAAAATTGACATTTACGCATTTATTTGATTTTCAAAAAGACTGTTTAAAGGTATTGAAAAAAGTAAATAAAATGGATAATGAAGAACAAAAAAAGGAACTATTATATTGCTTTGCTAATAGTTCCATAAGTAATAAAGATATATTACTTTCTGATCCGATTTTACAAAATTATAGTTTTGATAGTAACAATGGAGATAATTGGAAGAATATCTATGACTTACTGAAAGAAACAGTATTATAGATTATCTATACATATCAACTCTTGGTGGTAGTTTTTTAGCAAGTTTTGCTGTTTCTTCATTAAATAATGCAGCAGGTTTTATACCAAAAGATTCAGCAATAAAATCTATATTTTTACAAGTGAGATTTGCGTCACCGGTTTCAATAGTGCTAATGTAAGCCATTTTGAACTTTGTCTTGTTTGCATATTCTTCTTGTGTTAAATGACGTTGGTATCTGTAATATTTAGTATTAAGACCAACTAATTCCATAGATTTCATAACAGACACCTCCATTCTTTTTTTAGTATAAGTTGTTAAGATAAAACTTATTCATATATAAATTATAAAGATGAAGATATAATAATTTAACACCACTAAAACTTATTAAGATATATCTTAAATAAAAATGAAAGGAAAGAAAAAAATGAATAATTTATTAAAAGAATTTGAAGTAATGCTTGATGACGAAGCAAAAAAAGTAGTAAATGAAATGGTGAATATGTATCATAAAAGAATTATTGTCAATAAACCTTATGGAGAAATTGTCAGAGATTTAGTTCCAAAAGAATTACAATACTATACTACTTCTATTGAATTAAGAACATATCATTTTTTACCTGAAGAGTATTGTCCTGATTTTAATAATGAATATACTCTTTGTAAAAAAGAAGAACATCTTGAAGATCATCTATTAAAATATTGTGAATATTGTAAAGAAGAAAATACTAAAAATCACTCAAAAGTTGCTAAAACAATGGCAGAAAAATTAGTACAATATCTGATAACAAATCCAGATAATAGGGAGGGATTATTAGAATTATCAGCAAAGTGGACAGAAGAATTGTTGCCAGAACATAATGATAGTGTTGATGTTGAAACAATAATGTTGTTTTTACAGAGTGAAATAGAAGATTTAGGATATAAGATAACAGAAATAAGTCCGCTTGTAATTGAAAAAAATATATGATTTATGTTAATAAAACTACGACAAATATAGTCATAGTTTTATTTTTTTTTACAAATTTAGAGTAGTCGTCAAATTTTGACAAACTTTGCAAATAATATGTCGTATAATGTGGGCAATATAGCATTGCCTTATGCTATGTAATATAGAAAGAAGGAAAAGTGGTAGTAATGAAATAAATAGAATTTTAATTAAAAAATTAGTAGTATGTAGTATTTTTCTATTTAGGTAGGCTTCCTTATTACTGGCTAATTTTATTTTGGAAAATTATACATATAAAAAAGTTTAGTAGTATTTTTAACTTTTTGTGTAATTAAAAGGCAATAGCATTCATTTTATGGAGGTTTATTGCCTATGGATAGAAGATACTACTCTCCGAAAAAGGAAAATAAACAACATAATGCAGTTATTGAAAAGGTCAGATTCACCTACAAACAAGGTGAGTTTGACCTTTTTTTTAATGTTCTTAAAGTGAGAACAGGCTGCCGTGATCCACCTTATCAATTTGTTTTTAAAAATTCAAATTGATAGGAGGAAAGAAAAATGGCAGAACGCCCAAAAAGAAGAAAAAGTAATGATAATCCTTATACATTAAATTATTGTGAGGAAACAAATATTTATACTATCTCGTTTAAAGATGGAAATGGTGTATTACAAAAAATAGAAGTTAGCGAAAGTATATTTAAAACATTTGATAGATTTGAACTTGATGATTTATCACAAATGAATGAATACGATAATCATATAGAACATTCAGAAATCTATGAAAATAACTTGAATAGTCGTGCTATGGACAAGCCAATGAGTTTGGAAGATGAAGTAATAAATAAATGTACTTTTGAAGAATTAAGAAGTGCAATAGAAAAATTACCAGAGGTACAAAAAAGAAGAATTAAAAAATATTATTTTCAAGAAAAAACAGAACAAGAAATAGCAGATGAAGAAAATGCTACACAACAGTCAGTACATATCATTTTAGAGCGTGCAATAGAAAATTTGAAGAAAATATTAAAAAAATAAAAATTAGTGTCTGTTATTTTACGTTTTAGTTAGGAAACAGGTGAGAGGGTAAGTTATTCCCTTTCACCTGTTCTCCTTTTTTAGTGGAGGCAGGACGTTCTTTGAAAATTTGATATACATTTCATCAAATACGTTCCTGTTGTTATTCCGAGAGGATAAGCACGTTAATAAGTACGCCAAGACCTTTTATAAAGATAAGAGCGAGCGATTAAATACTTGATTATAAAATTAGGTTGCTCCTAATATTGCGATAACAGACAACAGGGTTAAAGATACTCCTGCCTAGCCACAGACTCACGCAATGGGGGCAGTCTTGAGCGAACCTCAAGAGGGTGAAATTCCCGTGAGATTGACTAGCAATCAATCGTTTGATGATTTCCCAGAACTGAGGGGCTTCGAGGAGAAATATCAGTTGTAACAACTAAATAAAAATAAAGATAAATTAAGCCAGAGTATGCAGATACTTTGGCTTTTATACATAAAGGAGGAGAATGTATATGAAAAGAAAAAAATATAGAGTTACTGTAAAAGTAACGTATGTTACAACTATGGATCACGAGCAAACAAGTATGGAGAAAGCAAAAAACGATGTAAAGAAAGTTGTTGAAAATTATTTAAAGGACGGAGCAGATATAAGAAATATTTTTGATAAGCCACCACACACCATATATAAAGTAGAAAAATATGGTAGATAAGAAAGAAATTGAAAAGGGCGATATTTATTATGCTTCACTTGATCCTATTATAGGAAGTGAGCAAAGTGGCAATAGACCGGTGGTAGTTGTCCAAAATAATATTGGTAATAAATATAGTCCTACTGTGCTGATAGCACCAATTACAAGCAAAGTTAATTCAAAGCCAAATTTACCAACACACATCTTTATTAAGAAAAACGGAAAGATAATACACGATTCAATTATTTTAATTGAACAAATTAGAGTAATTGATAAGCAAAGATTACAAGAGTTTCTTTGCAAAATTGATCCAGAAAAAATTGACGAGATAAATAAAGCAATAGTCGAGGGCTTTGATTTAGATAATAAATATAAATGAAAGGAAACAACTATGTTTAGAAAAAGAAAAGATTATATAGTTAGTGTGATATGTAATGGTGGAGTAGATGATATACAAGTAAAAGCAAAAAATCGCAGGGAAGCAAAGCAAATGGTAGAAGATGTATTGCTGAAATGCGATATTTTTGGCTTTAAATCAAAAAACGAATTTAATTTAAAATGTAAACGAATGAGGATTAAATAATTTTGTTAGAGTCTATCAAAAGGTAGGCTCTTTTTTATTGAAAGGAAGATGAAAATATGAGTGAAAGATTAATTTATACCGTTCAAGAGGTTGCAAAAATTTTGCATTCTAGTCCCAACTATATATATACCTTGATAGAAAAAGGGTATTTACCTGCTTTAAAACTTGGAAGTACAAAAATATTAAAATCAACTTTAGAAAGATTTTTAATTGAAAATGAAGGCAATGATCTTTCAGATTTAACAAACATAAAAAAATTGAATATTAATTCTGGAGATGATATAAATGGCTAATGTTAATATAAAGAAAAGAGGCAAGGTATATCAATATCAATTTGAAATAGCACCAGTAAAAGGAAAGAGAAAATGGATAACAAAATCCGGATTTAAAACTAAAGCAGAAGCACAGGAGGAAGGAAATAAGGCATATACAGAATATCTAACAGCAGGTGTTCCTTTTAAAGAGTGTACTATATCATATTCCGATTATTTAGATTATTGGATAGATAACTATTGTAAACTCAATTTAAAATATAATACAATTCAAGCATATAAAAATATAATTAAAAATCATATAGTCCCTAAATTAGGAAAATATAGATTATCAACATTAACGAGTGTAAAACTTAATTCGTTTATTACCGAACTTTGTGAAGAAAATAACTTCGCACCTGCTTATTTTAAAAATATTTTAAAAGTGCTTAAAGGATCATTTAGAGATGCGTGTAACTTGTATGGATTTATAAAGTATAATCCTGCGAGAGATTTAAGATTACCTAGATTTGATATAATAAGAGAAGATGTAAAACACTTATATACACAAGAAGAAATAGATAAAATACTAAACAGATTTATTGATAATGATACTTTTACTTGTGTTTTTTTAACCTCTTGTTATACAGGTATGCGAACTGGTGAAGTATGTGCGTTAACTTGGGATGATGTAGATTTGGATAAAGGAATTATAAAAATTTCACACAACGTATATGATAAACCTAAAGATGAAAAAGGTAGATGGTTTTTAGGAAGTACAAAAACAAAAACAGGAACAAGAAAAGTCCATATATGCAATACTCTATTATGTGCATTGCAAAATTATAAAAATAAGCAAAACTATTTAAAGAAAATTTATGGAGATAAATATATTTATTATCATAGTGAATATATAAAAAATAATGCTGGAAAGATAAAAGAAATAAGAATCGTAAAAAATAATGATAATGAAAAATATGAAAATCCTTTAGACTTGATTTTTACAAGAGAAGATGGAACATATACTGGAACAGACATAACAAGGACGCCATTTAAAATAATTCATAATGAGTTAGGTATTGAAAAATGTAGATTTTACGATTTAAGAGGAAGTTATGCAACTAAAATATTAAAGAATGGAGTAGAGATTAGGGATGTTGCTGATATATTAGGTCATAAGAATATTGAAACAACAGAAAACTTTTATATATCGAGTACAGAAGATTCAAGAAAATATGCAACAGATATATTTGATGACGCAATAAAGTCAGAAACAATAAATAAAGTAATTAAATATAAAATTGATTTATAAAATTTTGTCCGTTCATTGACTATTATATTTAAAAATATTATAATATGAATGTCAAATATATAAATAAATTATTTGCACATTGGATTATTTCTTATATTAAGAATATAATGATGGCAGTGAACGGATGTGGACAGTGTCCACAATTTGTCCACAGTAGAATGATATTTATAATAAAAATAATATAAATAATATTGATAATATAGAAGTTACCTAGTCTGATAAACCTTGAAATATCAATAATATTATAAATATCGATAATATTGATAATATGGGAGTATCTACTTCATGTGGAAGTGGGAAGAAATATAAGAACTGTTGTGGTAAAAACAAGTAAAATAGGCAATGGCATAGGTTGATAGATAATTATATTTTGTCAACGAATTGAATTGTCAACTTTAAAAATTGTATAATAAATTAATTAAAAGAGTTAGGATATATGTGATATTGTGCTAACTCTTTTATAAATTTTGAGTAATTTCTACAAAAAGATTGAATCTTTTATATATTTTTTTATAGCTCATTTATTTTGTAATTTAAAGAAACATTTAAAATTCATATATAGTTCATAAAGTGTTCATTTTTGCATGTTATAATATTAACTTAAAATTATTATACTAGAAAGGATGAAAAAAAGTGAAAAAAATTACTGATTTTATTATTAACAAAAGATATTGGATATTAGGATTATTTATAATATTGTCGGTAATATCAGCAATTTTATCAACTAAAGTTAATATAAATTATGATATTTCAAGATATTTACCTGATACATCTGAAACGAGAATTGGTATGGATATTATGGATGACGAATTTGAAGAAAGTGAAAGCTCTTTTAATTTGATGTTTAAAGGATTATCAGATAAAGAAAAAGAAGAAATATATAATTACTTAATATCGGTTAATGGAGTAAAAGATGTAGATTACGAAAAAAATGATAATTATAATAAAGAAGATTCTACATTATATATTGTTCATGTTGATGATACAGAAGATTCAAAATTAGCAAAAGATGTTTACAATGAGATAACAGACAAATATAAAGATAGTGAAATATATACAAGTGGAGCTATTGCAAGTAGAAATACAGATGTATTACCAATGTGGATACTTATACTTGCAGTAGGGTGTGCTATTATAATTTTAATTATAATGTGTGAATCTTACATAGAGCCATTTTTATTTTTAGCAACAATATTAATGGCAGTAATTTTGAATAATGGTACAAATATAATATTTGATAGTGTATCTAATATTACAAGTTCGATATCAGCTATACTACAAATGGCTTTATCTATGGATTATTCAATTATGTTGATTAATAGATATAGACAAGAGAGAGAAAAAGAGCCAGACAAAATACAAGCTATGAAAAATGCGCTATATAATGCATTTACGTCAATTTCAAGTAGTTCTGTTACTACTATTGTTGGATTAATTGCACTAGTATTTATGAGTTTTACAATAGGTAAAGATTTAGGTTTTGTTTTAGCAAAGGGAGTATTGTTTAGTTTAATTTGTATTTTCTTTGTTCTTCCAATACTTATATTAATGTGTGATAAATTAATTGCAAAGACTAAAAAGAAAACTCCACATATTAAATTAGATAAAATAGGAAAAATAAGTTATAAATTTAGATATATTGCTGTTCCACTATTTATAGTAATATTTATTTCTAGTTACTTTCAAAAGGGAAATCTAAATATTTTATATACGGATTCTGGAAATGATGCAATATCTGAAGTTTTTAGTGAAAATAATCAGATGGCAATAATTTATAAAAATGAAGATGAAGAAAAAATTTCAAAGTATTTACCAAAAATAGAGGAAAACGAAAAAGTAAACGAAGTATTAGCTTATGGAAATACAATTAACCAAAATTTAAAATATAATGAGTTGAATAATAAATTAATTGATTTAGGTTCAAATGTAGAAATAGAAGATTATTTATTAAAAATATTATATTATAAATATTATAACCAAGATGAAGCAAATAGAATGACATTTAATGAGTTAATAACTTTTATTCAAAATGATGTTTATAATAACCAAAATATGAGTAATAAATTAGATGAAGAAACAAAATCAAATGTAGACAAATTGAAAAACTTTACATCTATAGAATTAATGAATAAAAAAAGAAATTCAAGTGAAATAGCAAATATTTTAGGTATAGAAAAAAGTCAAATAGATGATATATTAATTTATTATAATTCCAAAAATAATAATTTAAAAATTAGTTTAAATGATTTTATAAAATTTATGAATGATGATGTTTTGACAAATGAAAAATATTCTAAAAATATTGATAATGCAACAAAAGAAAATTTATATAAATTGGAAAAATTTGCAGATAGTGGTACAATTCAAAGAAAAATGACAAGTAAGGAAATGGCAAAATTATTTGGAATTGATAAAAATATAATGGATGCACTATATACATATTATATAAGCGTAAATGAAATAGATACAAAATTAACTCTTTATCAATTTTCAGAATTTGTTTTAAATGATGTACTAAATGATGATAAATATTCTAAGTTATTTGATGAAACTACAATAAGTAATATAAAAATATTAAATACATTCAGTAATAAAAATATAATTAATAAAAATATGAATTCAGAAGAATTATCTAGAATTTTAGGAATAGATGAGGAGTCTGTAAAAAAATTAATGTTTTTAAATTATAATAATACAGATGATGGCACAAAATTAAGTATTCCAGATTTTATTAACAAAGTAATATATATTAAAACAAATACTAACTACTTAGAAGGAGTGGATTTAAGTAGTATTGAAAGCCTAGAAATATTTTCTGAAAATTATAATAATATGAATACTACGAAAATGAATAAAACAATGCTTACATCTATTTTTGACAATATAAGTAATGGGTTAGTAAATAAAGTATATGTTGGAGCAAATTTACCAGAAAATTATTTGTTTTCACCACAAGAATTTGTAGAATTTGTATTGAATAATTTTTCGAACAATATGGATCAAGCTTCAATAAATAGTTTAAAAATATTAAAAATAGTAATTAATGATAGTGTATTGTCAAATCCAACAAAATATACAGCAACAGAATTATCTGAAATTTTAAATATAGACAAATTAAAAATATATAATTTATATTCTTTAATAAATTTGACACAAAACAACACAAGTAATTGGAAAATGACACCAAATGAATTTGTAAAATTAATATTAAAAAATAGTAATAATGAAATTATAAGTAATAGTATAAGTAATGAATCTTTGAGTAAATTAAAATTTCTTTCAAATATTATGGAAAGCTCAATAAATAAAATAAGCTATACATATAAAGAATTAGCTAAATTTATTGGAATAAATTTAGAAAATAGTAAAAATATTTATAGCTTATATGTTTTAAATAATGTAACATTAAAACTAACACCACAAGAATTTGTAAATTTCATATTAAAACATAAAACTGACTCTACTTTATCTAATAATTTTGATAAAAACACATTAGATAACTTAACATTAATTCAAAAGGTTATGAATGGAACGTTAAAAAGTCAAAAGTATAGTAGTGAAGAATTAAGTAAAATGTTAGGAATTAATGAAAATGATTTAAATTTACTTTACGGATTATATAGTTGTAAATATATAAATACAAATCAGACTATATCATTAAAAGAATTTGTAAGTTTTTTAGCAAATGATGTACTGAAAAATAAAGAATATTCAGAAAATTTTGATGTTGATTCTAAAACCAAAATTGATACAATTAATGGAGTAATAAATGCTAGTGTAAATA
>CAUWNG010000052.1:0-13677 GCA_963560005.1 uncultured Clostridia bacterium | reverse complement strand
CAATAGCCTTCTAGGCTAAGAGCAAACCACCCGTTTTACGGGTGGTTATGATTACTTATAATAAAGTGACCAATGAGTATAATCTATAAAAACAAGTAATATCAATGAATACAGAGAATTTTATAAAATATAATAAACTTTTAGTATTTAACAATTGACATTATGGAATTTAAGTTATAAAATAATAAAATACAAATATATATTGTATAAAAGGAGAAGAGCTAGATGGTAATATTATTAGACGCAATGGGAGGAGACAATGCACCAGATGCAAACATAAAAGGTGCAGTAAAAGCAATAGAACAAGTAAAGTCAGATGTGGTTCTTATTGGAAATAAAGAAATTATAAATAAAAAGGTTAAAGAATTTTATGGGAAGGACGATATATCTCAAATTTCTCCAAGATTAAAGATACACCATACAACTGAAGTAATAGAAATGGAAGATATTCCAACACAAGCTATAAAGCATAAAAAAGATTCTTCTATGGTTGTTGGTTTTAATTTATTAAAAGAGGGTAAGGGAGATGTATTTATATCAGCTGGAAATTCAGGTGCACTACTTACAGGAGCCACTTTGTTAGTTGGTAGAATAAAAGGTGTTGATAGACCTGCATTAGCTGGAATTTTACCTGCATATAAAAGTAGATTAGTATTAATGGACTGTGGTTCAAATACTAATTGTAAACCTATTAATTTGCTTCAATTCGCACAAATGTCAAGTATATATTTGAAAACAACATTAAAAGTAGAAAATCCCGTAGTTGGATTATTAAATATAGGAACAGAAGAGACTAAAGGTAATGAACTTACTAAAGAAGCATATTCGCTAATTAAAGAAAAAGCAGAAGAATTAAATATAAATTTTATTGGGAATGTAGAAGGTAGAGATGCTTTCTCTGGAAAAATAGATATTGTTGTTACAGATGGTTTTACTGGAAATATATTTTTAAAATCTGTAGAAGGTTTAGGAAAATTTGTAAAGAGAACCTTAACAGAGAGTCTAAAAAAGAATATTATTTCAAAAATAGCAGCACTTCCAGCTTTACCAGCCATAAAAAGATTTGCCAAAACAGTAGATTATAAAGAATATGGAGGAGCATTATTCTTAGGTGTAAAAAAACCTGTAGTAAAAGCACATGGAAGTAGTGATGAAAAATTATTTGAGTTTACTATAAAACAAGCAGAACAATTTGTAGAAAATAAAGCAGTTGATAAATTAATAGAAGAGTTTGAAAAACAAAATTAATAAAATTTTATAAAACTATTGACAATTAAACATATATGTATTATTGTTAGAAAAGATGTATAGTAATATTTAAAGGGGGTGAATCTATAATGAGTTCAGAAGAAGTTTTTGAGAAAGTAAAAAAAATTATAGTAGAACAATTAGGTGTTAGTGAAACATCTGTTACTATGGAAGCATCTTTTATAGACGACCTTGGAGCAGATTCTTTAGATATAGTTGAATTAATAATGGCATTAGAAGAAGAATTTGATATAGAAATTCCAGACTCAGATGCAGAGAAAGTTGTAGCTGTTTCTGACGTTGTTGAATATATAAAAGACCATGTAGCATAATTTTTTGTAAAATTAAAATATCAAGGAAGGAAAGGGATATTTACACCTTTCTTTTTTTGATGTATAATATACATGGAGGTTATTATGAATTTAGAAATTTTAGAAAAGAGTATAGGTTATACTTTTAAAAATAAAAAGCTATTAAAGAAAGCTTTAACACATACTTCATTTGCAAATGAACGAAAAATAGAAAGTAATGAAAAACTAGAATTTATGGGAGATAGTATTTTAGAATTTTTATCAAGTAAATATATTTACAATAATTATCAATATTTAAAAGAAGGAGAAATGACTAAAGTTAGAGCTGAAGTAGTATGTGAGGATAGTTTATATAAAGTTGCCAAAAAGCATAATTTTAGTGATTTCTTATACATGGGAAGAGGAGAAATATTAAGTGGAGGTAAAGAAAAACCAGCAATATTAGCAGATTGTGTGGAAGCAATTATTGCAGCAATATATTATGATTCAAATTTAGAAAATGCCGAAAAATTCGTAATAGATAATTTAAAAGATGAAATAGAAATATCTACAAAAAATGTTGGAAAAAAAGATTACAAGACTGTTTTACAAGAAGAACTACAAAAAAATGGTAATGTAAATATAAAATATAATGTTATAAAAACAGAAGGACCTGATCATAATAAAACTTTTGTTGTAGAAGTAGTATGTAACGAAAGAAGATTAGCAATAGGTGAGGGAAAAAGTAAAAAACAAGCAGAAATGCAAGCTGCTAAATTAGCAATGGAGAGAATATAGAAAGGAGACAGTAAGAGATGAAAAAGGAGTATATAATACCTATATTTGTACCACACTTAGGTTGCCCAAATGATTGTACATTTTGCAATCAAAAGAAAATAAGTGGGCAAATGAAAGAAGTTACACCAAATGATGTTAAAGAAACGATTGAATACTATTTAAAGAATTTTAAAGATAGTAAAAAGTATGTAGAAGTTGCTTTTTTTGGAGGAAGCTTTACAGGCATAGATGAAGATTATCAAAACCAATTATTAAATGTAGCATATCAATTTGTGAAAAGTGGGCAAGTAAAGAGTATACGAATATCAACAAGACCAGATTATATTGATAAAAATATATTAAAAAGATTAAAAAAATATAAGGTAAAAACTATAGAATTAGGTGTGCAATCTACTAATAATTACATTTTAGAAAAATGCAAAAGGGGGCATACTTTTGAAGATGTGGTAAGAGCTTCTAAATTAATAAGAAGGTATGGATTTATATTAGGTCACCAAATGATGGTAGGATTACCAGATAGTACATTAAATGATGAGATAAAGACAGCAAAAGATTTAATAAAACTAAAACCTAAAATAGTAAGAATATATCCAGTTTTAGTTATAAAGAAAACAATATTGGAAAAAGATTATAATTCAGGAGAATATGAGCCTCTAACAGTGGACCAAGCTGTGGAGAGATCAAAAGAAATAGTAAAATTATTTAACAATAAAAAAATAAATGTTATAAGAATTGGATTACAAAATACTGAAGAAATAACAGATCCAAATAATCCAGAGAGTGAAGTTGTAGCAGGACCTTATCATCCAGCATTTAGACAATTAGTTGAATCTAGTATATGGTATGATGAAATAGTAAGCCAAATTAAAAAAATTAATACAAAAGTAGAAAAAGTAAAAATAACAGCAAATGAAGCTAATATAAATAATATTATTGGGCATAAAAAAAATAATATTATTAAGTTAAAAGAAATATATAATGTTGATGTTATTGTAAAACCAGACAACAAAATGAAAAAGGGGAAATTTAAAATTGATATAGAAGAATTGCATAAAGATTTTGCAAATATAAATTAATAAAATGCATATAATCGCCTATTTTTACAAATAATAGTAAGAATAGGTGATTATTTTGAGTTATAAAATGGCAAAATTAGAATTAATGATACGTAAAAGGACTTTAGAAGGATTTTATATACTAATAGGTTGTATGTTTATGGGAATGGGTACAGCATTATTTTTATTGCCAAATCAATTATCTTCTGGAGGATTTTCTGGAATTGCGACAATAGTATATTATTTATTAGATATTCCATTAGGTATAACTATTTTAGTTTTAAATATTCCGTTATTTATTTTAGCTTTATTCAAAATAGGAAGAGAAATATTAGTAAAATCAGTGGCAGGAACTTTATTACTTTCTACATTTATTGATTTGTTTGAGAATGTACAATCATTAACCACTGATAGATTATTAGCTTCAATATATGGAGGAATAAGTATTGGTTTAGGATTAGGATTGGTTTTAAAAGCGGGAGGCTCAACAGGAGGAACAGATTTATTATCATATATAACAAGAACATATAAAAATAATATAAAAGTAAGCGATATTATTGTAATTGTGGATATAGTAATAGTTGGTTTAAATGTTATTTTCTTTGGAGAAATTGAAATAGGATTATATTCAGCTATTGCAATATATATAGTTGGAAAAATGATTGATTTAATATTTGAGGGTGTAAACTTTGCTAAAATGATATTTATAGTATCAAATAAATATAAAGAAATTGCAAAACAAATTGGAGATGAGTTAGGAAGAGGAAGTACAGGTGTATATGCTAAAGGAATGTATACTAGAGAAAAAAAGATGATGCTTTTATGTGTAGTATCAAGGAATGAAGTAGAAAAAATAAAACAAATAGCAAGAAAAATAGATAGAAAATCATTTATAATAATTTCAAATGCAAGAGAAGTGTTGGGGAAAGGATTTAAATAAAAAAACTTAAAATTTCTTGACTTTTAAATAAGATTAATATAAACTTTAATAAGTTAAAAAAAATAAAAAAGGAGATAAAAATTAGGAATGAAAGCTGAAACCGTTGCCGTTGTAGAGAGAGAGAGAGAGAGAGAGCTATGTTTTAGTAAATAGCGTAGCTTTAATTTTTATACCTAAATTTCAAATATATTATGTAAAACAAAGAACGTGTCGTATAAAAAGGATGCGTTCTTTTTCTGTGCCTTTTTCAAAGAATTTTACTAGTGGATATATTTGAAAACTTATTACTATCACATAAAAAGTGAAATTTTATATAAATAAAAAGTATAAATTCAAGTAACGGAGGAATAACTTATGAAGATTATAAAAGAAAAAAAGGGAATAACATTAATAACTTTAGCAGTAACAATAGTAGTTATTTTAATATTAGCAGGAATTACAATAGATGTAACTTTAGGAGAAAATGGAATAATAAATAAATCAAAAGAAGCAGCAAATAGAATGAATAATTTAGTAAAAGAAGATGAAGCAGAATTAAATGAATTATTGAATGAATTAAATGCAACAATGGATTCAAATTGGAATAGCAATATAGAAATACCAGGAGGAAATGAAACAACGAATACAGAACCAAATCCACCGATACAAACAAATAAGCCAATATGTGAATTAGTAGATAATGGAACAATAAAAATAGGGGATTATGTGGCATATACACCAACAGGAGCAAGAAATTATACAGTAAATGGAACGTATAGCGGAACAGGAACTAATCAAGTAATAAACAAAGAAAACTTAAATTGGCGAGTACTAGATAAAACAGAAGATGGAAAGGTACGTTTAATAAGTTCAAGTCTAACAACTGCGATAGTAAAATTACAAGGAGCAAATGGATATAATAATGCAGTATATTTACTAGATGAATTATGTAATACTTTATATAAAGGAACAAATGCAACAGCAAAAAGTTTAAAAATAGAAGATATACAAAATAAAATGAATTTAAGTGTATGGAATTATAATAATTATACAGATTACGGAAAAACATATAACCCAAGTTATAAACAATATCCGTTAATATTTGCACAAGAGACAGGACAAAAAGTAAATGGAAGAACAGGAAGTTTAGGATTAAGTGAACAGACAAGTGTATTAACAGGAATAGGAACAGCAAGTACGTGGACTGTAAAACAGACCTATTGGCATAATCATAGTATGACAGTATCAAATTACATAAAGCCTGTATACCACGATCTATTCTTTCCTCCTGTAGACACGGAAATCTACTGGCTATCGTCTCGTGCCGTTTGGATATTTAACGGCGATCCGCTATTTTGTGTTCGCTGTGTACAACCTACTGGTGTTAAATGCGATGCGGTGTATGGGGAGCGTGATACTGAGCGCTTTAACCATATTCGTCCTGTAGTTTCTCTAGAATCTAATGTCCAAATAGATACAGAAGTAGCAGGAAAAGATGGCACAAGTCCAGAAAAGGCATGGATTATAAAATAGTAAAATTTCATATTAATTGATAAACTGGTGGGGTATAAAATTTCTAAATTGAGAATATAAACATACAACACTTTGGTATGTTATATTAGTCTTGCTATTTCACTATATATAATATATAATTGTATAAAATAGTAAAAAATTAAATAGAGGAAGTATATGAAATTACAAGAATATATATTAGATGATTGTAAATCTTTTGAGCTAAACCACATTTTTGAATGTGGTCAATGCTTTAGATGGGATAGGGAAATAGATGGTAGTTATACAGGTGTTTTTGGCAATAATGTGTTAAATGTAAGTAAAAATGATAATAGTATTATTTTTAAAGGAATGTGTGAAAAAGATATTAAAGAAACATGTATACAATACTTTGATTTAAATAGAGATTATGAAAAAATAAAGTTAGAATTATCTAAAATAGATGATAATTTAAAAACTAGTATAGAATATGGAAATGGAATTAGAATTCTAAATCAAAATCTATGGGAGACTATTATTTCTTTTATAATTTCTGCTAATAATAATATTCCGAGAATTAAAGGAATTATAAATAGAATTTCTCAAAAATATGGAAAAGAAATAGTGTATAATAATAAAAAATATTATACATTTCCAACTCCAGAAGAATTAGCAAAAGCTAGTGTGGAAGATTTAAGAAATGTTGGATTAGGATTTAGAGATATAAGAGTATACAAAACAACACAAAAAATATATAATAAAGAGTTTAATTTAGAAAAATTGCAACAAGAAAAAGATACTAAAATTATAAGGGAAAAGTTGCTTACTCTTGATGGAGTTGGACCCAAAGTAGCTGATTGTATAATATTATTTTCTACATTAAAAAGGTTTGATGTTTTTCCAATAGATGTGTGGGTAAGAAGAGTGATGAATGAACTTTATATAAAAAATGAAGATGAAACAAAAGTAAATAAAAAAGATATTGAACAATTAGCAAGAGAAAAATATGGAAATTTGGCAGGAATTGCACAACAATATTTATTTTTTTGGAAAAGAGAAACAGCATAAAAGAGGAGTATTTAATGAGTTTAAAAATTGTATATGGAAGAGCGGGATATGGAAAAAGTACATATATATTAAATGATATGAAGTCATTAATAAAAGAAAGTATAGATACTAGAATTTATATAATAACACCTGAACAATTTTCTTTTACATTAGAAAAGAAGTTGTTAGATATTATGGAGAATGGTAGTAGTATTAATGCAGAAGTTTTAACATTTAATAGAATGGCATATAGAGTATTTAATGAAGTGGGAGGAGCTACAAAAACAAATTTAACATCTTATGGTAAAGCAATGCTTATATATAATATATTGTTAGAGAATAAAAATAAATTGAAGTTTATAGGAAAATCTGAAGAAAATGTTGAATTAATTTCAACACAATTTACAGAGTTTAAAAAACATGGAATTAAAGATTTGGATAATATAATAAATGTAACTGATAATATGTATTTAAAAACGAAATTAAAAGATATGTCTTTATTATATAATAGCTATAATGCAGAAATTTCAAATAAATATATAGATGAAAATGATATATTAACAATGCTTTTGGAAAAGATAGATAAATCAAAAGCTTTTGATAATTCAGTTATATACATAGATGAATTTGTTGGTTTTACTTATCAGGAATATGAAATTATAAGAATATTATTAAAAAAGGCTAATAAAGTAATTGTTACTGCTTGTAGTGATAATCTTTCGATTAATGAAAATGATGATATAGATATATTTTATTCTAGCAAAGAAACAGTGCAAAAATTAATTGATATAGCTAACGAAGAAAGTGTAAAAATAGAGCCATCGTTATGTATAAAAGAAAAAAATAATAGATTTAAAAATGATGAGTTAAAGCATTTAGAAGAGAATATATATGCTCCTTTATATAGTAAATATAATAAAGAAAATTCTAATATAGAAATATTTTTAGCAAATAATCAATATTCAGAAATAGAAGAAATAGCACAAAAAATTGTTAAATTAGTTAAAAATAATGGATATAGATATAGAGAAATATCAATAATTACTAAAAACTTGGATAGGTATAGTAGTTTAGCCAAAGCTATTTTTGAAAAGTATAATATACCTTTATTTATAGATGAAAAGAAAGAATTAAATCAAAATGTATTGATAAAATTTATTACATCTTTAATAGATATATTTGCTAAAAATTGGTCTTATGAAGCAGTATTTGGATATATAAAAACAGGATTATTAAATTTAGATGAAGATAATATATTTGTTTTGGAAAATTATTGTTTAAAATGGGGAATAAGAGGAGCAAAATGGTATAATAATCAGTGGGATTTTTTTGATGAAACAGAGGAAGAAAAACAAAAAATAAACTATACAAAAAATGTAATATTAGAACCTTTATTAGAATTTAAAAATAATTTTAAAAAAGAAAAAACAGTCAGAGAAATTACTATAGTATTATATGAGTTTTTAATAAAAAATGGTATTATAAAAAAATTAGAGGAAAAAATAAATAATTTAAATAAAATAGGCAAAGTAGAATTAGCAAAGGAATATGAAACAAGTTATAAAATATTAATGGGAGTTTTAGATGAATTTGTACTTGTTTTAGGAGAAAAGAAAGTTAGTTTTGATAAATATTCTAAAATATTAAAAGTAGGTTTGAAAAATAGTAGTTTAGGAAAAATACCAGGAACTATTGACCAAGTAACAATGGGGGATGTTGATCGTTCTAGAAATCATAAAGTTAGAGCAGTTTTTGTTATAGGATTGAATGATGGTAGTTTTCCAACTGTAAACAAGGATGAAGGCTTTTTTAATGATAATGATAGACTATATTTAAAAGAGAATGGAGTAGAGTTAGCTAAAACAACAGTAGAAAAATTATATGATGATAATTTAAATATATACAAAGCATTTACAACTGCGGAAGAAAAAATTTTTTTATCATTCGCTTCATCTGATTCTGAAGGAAAGTCATTAAGACCATCTACATTAATAAACAAGATAAAGAGGATATTTCCAAATATCAAAGAAAATAGTGATATTATAAAAAGAAAAAGTGAGATTCTTTTAAATAATTCTACTTATGAAGAATTATTAGTTAATTTAAGAGATTTTATTAATGGAGAAAAAATAGATAATATTTGGTTTAATGTTTATAAATATTATTGTAATAATGAGAAAGGAAAGATTGAATCTGATTTACAATCATTAATATTTAAAAATATACCAGATAAAATAAGCAAAGAAAATATTGAAAAGCTATATGATAATACATTAAAAACAAGTATATCAAAATTAGAAAAATATAAATCGTGTGCATTTTCATATTATATAAGATATGGATTAAAGTTATCAGAAAAAAATAATTTTAAAATAGAAGCAATAGATACTGGTAATTTTATGCATGAAATAATAGATACATTTTTTTCTACAATTGATGAAATGAAAATAAATGTAAAAGAAATTAATGATGAACAAATAGAACAAATTACAAGACAAATTGTAGATGAAAAGTTAACATTAAAAAAATATTATATTTTTAATAGTATACCTAAATATAAAATATTAGCACAAAGATTAAAAAAAGTTATTATAAAATCAATGAAATATATTGTATATTCATTAAAATATAGTGATTTTCAAGTGTTAGGCCATGAGATAGAATTTAATAAAGGCAAAAAATATGAACCTATTGTATTAGATTTAAACAATGGTAAAAAAGTAGAGATAACAGGGAAAATAGATAGAATTGACATTGCAAAAGGTACAGATGGAAACTACATAAGAATAATAGATTATAAATCTTCTATAAAAAATATTAATTTGAATGAAGTTGTAGCAGGACTTCAATTACAATTATTAACCTATTTAGATGCAACATGTAAAATTGAAAAAATGTTACCTGCTGGTGTATTATATTTTAATTTAATTGATCCTATAATAAACAGTAATAAAAATTTAAGCAATGATCAAATAGAAGAAGAAATACGAAAACAATTTAAAATGCAGGGATTAGTTTTAGCAGATATAAACATTGTAAAGCAAATGGATAAAACATTAACAACTGGGAATTCAGATATTATACCAGCATATATTAATAAAGAAGGAGAATTAAGTAATAAACCAAGCAATATAAATGCAGAACAATTTGAAAATTTACAAAAATATATGGATAAAATTATAAAACAAATATCAGAAGAAATATTAAGTGGAGATATAGATATAAAACCATACTATAATACAAAAAATAAAAAAACTCCATGTGAATATTGTGCGTATAGGTCAATATGCAGATTTAATCAAATAACAAAAAATGATTATAGATATATTCCTAATATAGACAAAGATGTCATATTAAGTTTAATAAAAGAACATAAAATTTAATGTTTTCCACAATAAGAAGGTAAAAATATTGTGGAAACTGTGGATATAGAAACTGAAATTCTAAGAATAAAATAAAATAGCAAGCTTTATACAAGGAGGAAAAGTATGTTACCTACTAAATTAGAAAAAGGAGATTATATTGGTTTAATATCACCTTCTAGTGCTATAGAAAAAGATGATTTAGAAATTATAAATAATTCTATTATGCTCATGGAAGGTGCGGGGTTTAAAGTAAAATTTGGCAGTAATGTGTTATGTAATAGTACAGGATATGGAGCAACAGCAAAACAAAAGGCAGAAGATATAAATAATTTATTTAGAGACAAAGAAGTAAAAGCGATATTTTGTATATCAGGAGGGTTTAATTCAAATTCAGTTTTTGAGTATTTGGACTTTGATACAATAAGCTGTAATCCAAAAATAATATGTGGATTTAGTGATTCTACTTCTTTAACTAATATAATTTATGCCAAAACAGATTTAGTAACATTCAATGGTCCAACTTTTAAATCTTTAACATCATGGCAAACCGAATATGGATTTAAAGAAGTAGTAAAAAGATTTGTAGAAGGAACTTTAACTTTAGGAGAGGAAGAAGATGAATACATTACAATAAGAAAAGGGAAGGTTAAAGGAAAATTAGTAGGTGGAAATTTAAGTTTAGTAAATGAAATGGTAAATGGAAGATATTCAATAGATTTTACAGATAAAATATTGTTTTTAGAAGAATTGTTTTTGGAATCACCTCCAGGATTAGTAAGTAACTATTTTTATAATATGAAACAAAATGGAGTTTTTGATAAAATAAAAGGAGTGTGGCTTGGAAATTATGATGGAAGTATAGCAATAGAACAAATTTTATTAGATACAATTGAATATGAATATAACTTTCCAATAATAAAATCAAACAATTTTGGTCATATAGATAAAAAATTAGTAATTCCTATTGGAACAATGGCAGAAATAGATACCGAAAAAGATAAAAAAATAAAGTTGCTAGAAAATTGTGTGAGATTAAGTTGAAATATTAAAGAAAAATGAATGTAAGATAAATATAATAATAAATGGAGGAGACATGTACAATAATTGGGAAGATTTAGAAAGAAGTATTGTTGGATGTAAAAAATGTGGATTATGTGCTAATAGAAATAATATAGTTTTGGGAGAAGGAAATAAACAGGCAAAGCTTATGTTTGTTGGGGAAGGTCCTGGAGCAGATGAAGATAGGCTAGGTCAACCTTTTGTTGGAAAAGCAGGTCAACTTATGAATAAAGCTTTTATTGGACTAGATATAGATAGAAGCAAAGTATATATAACTAATATTGTAAAATGTAGACCTCCTTCAAATAGAGTTCCACAAGATAATGAAGCAATAGCATGTTTAGACTATTTAAGGAATCAAGTAATTTTAGTAAAACCGAAAATAATAGTATTATTAGGAAGCACAGCACTAAAAAATATATTGGGCAAAGATTATTCTATTAGCAAACAAAGAGGAAAATGGATGGAGCATAAAGGCATAATGTATATGCCTACATGGCATCCAGCAGCATTATTAAGAGATGAAACTAAAAAGATAGAATTTTGGAATGACTTAAAAGAAGTAAAAATTAAATACGATAATTTGGAAAATTAAAAAAATAATTATAAATTAGTAAATTTTATTGATAGGAAGCAGGGGGATAAAATAAGAGGATGAATAGGAAAGAGGAAGATTTAATAGAAGAGACTAAGTATTGTTTAAATTGTAAAGTAAAACCATGTAGTCTAAAGGGTTGTCCTTTAAATAATGATATACCAGCATTTATAGAACAAGCTAAAAACAGAAATTTTGAAGAAGCTTTTAAAATATTAACTAAAACGACTGTATTACCTGCTATTTGTGGCAAAATATGCCCACACTATAAACAATGTATGGGAAGTTGTATAAGAGGTATAAAAGGTAATAGTGTAAATATAGGAAAAATAGAAGAGTATATAGGAAAAATAGCTTTAGAAAAGGATTATAGTTTAGTAAACGAATACACAGAGATAAGTAAAGAAGAATATGAAAAAAATAGCAAGAAAAGAGTAGGAATAGTAGGAAGTGGACCTTCAGGTTTAACAGCAGCAGCTTTTTTAAGAAGAAAAGGTTTTAATGTAACTATATATGAAAAATATAACGAGTTAGGAGGAATACTAAGAAGAGGAATTCCAGAGTTTAGATTAGATAAAAATATTTTGGATGGTACTATAAATAAAATATTGGATTTAGGAATAGAAATTAAATATAATCAAGAGTTAGGAAAAAATTTATCTATTAAGAGCTTAGAAGAAAAATATGATGCTATATATATATCAATAGGCTCAAACATTTCTACAAAAATGAATATACCAGGAGAGGAGTTAAATGGAGTATTTGGAGGTAATGAATTATTAGAGAAAAATTTACATCCAAATTATAAAGACAAAATGATCGCTATTATAGGTGGCGGAAATGTGGCAATGGACTGTGCAAGAACAATAAAAAAGAATGGTGCAAAAAAAGTGGTTGTAATATATAGAAGAACAGAAGAACAAATGCCAGCAGAAAAAAAAGAAATAGAAGATGCTAAAAGTGAAGGTATAGAATTTTTATTTCAAAATAATTTAGTAAAAATATTAGGAAATAAAAAAGTAGAAAAAATAGAATGTATAAAAACCAAATTAGAAATAAAAGATGATGAAACAAGACCTGTACCAGTAAATATAGAAAATAGCAATTATGAAATTGATATAGATTATGTAGTAATGGCTGTTGGTTCTAAAACGAATAAAGAAATAATTGAAGATGCTGGAATAGATATAGATGATAAAGGATATATAAAAGTAAATGAAAAATATAATACAAATAATGAAAAAATATTTGCTGGAGGAGATGTGATAGGGCAAAAGGCAACAGTAGCTTTTGCAGCAAGGGATGGTAGAAATGTAGCAGAAAGAATAGAAGAATATTTAAAAATAAAAAGTTAAATATTAATTTTGTATATATTTTAATAAAAAAAAAGAACAAATTTAGTAAAACTAGATTTGTTCTTTTGAAAAAGAAAATATTTTTTTTATTTTCATAAATATTTTATATGTTTTTGAATCTGGAATGGTAATTAAATCTGTATTATTTAAAATATTTTCATATTTGATTTCTAATGAGGATAACTTATTTAAATAATAGTTATCAAAAGTATAGTATCCTTCAACAATTCCAATAAAATTTCTATAATTAGATAATTTATACCTGTAAATTTCTACTTCTTCTGTAGTTCTTAATTTATTAAATTCATTATCAAAATAAGAAGTAAAAATCAAATTTTGTGTAGAAATATATGTACTCCTTATTTTTGATTTTAAATCAGAGATTTTCTTAGCAATACGATGTGCATGTATACCTTCACATTTATCTGAAATTAAAATATTATTTAATTTTATAA
>CAUWNG010000051.1:0-13760 GCA_963560005.1 uncultured Clostridia bacterium | reverse complement strand
GAACCACAAGGAATACCAAACAACTTAATGCCTTATATAGTGCGTGTAGCTCAAGGAACTTTGAAAGAATTATCTGTTTTTGGAAATGATTATAATACACCAGATGGAACAGGAGTAAGAGATTATATACATGTAGTGGATTTAGCCAAAGGTCATATAAAAGCTATAGAAAAATTGAATAAAGAAAATAAAGGATTATATATATATAATTTAGGTACAGGTCATGGTTATAGTGTTTTAGAGATGGTAAAAGCTTTTGAAAATGCAACAGGAAAAAAAGTACCTTATAAAATTGTGGAAAGAAGACCAGGAGATATAGCAGAATGTTATTCCAACCCAAAAAAAGCAGAAGAAGAGTTAGGATGGAAAGCAAGTAAAACATTGCAGGAAATGTGTAATGATTCATGGAATTTTATAAATAAAAAATAGGATGGGGAAAATAAATGTATAATTTTATAAAAAGAATGTTTGATATTATTTTTGCATTATGTTTATTAATAATAATGGGAATACCTATGATAATAGTATCAATAGCTATAAAAATAGAAGACAAAGGACCAATAATATATAAGTCAAAAAGGGTAGGAAAAAATTTAAAATTATTTGATGTATATAAGTTTAGAACAATGAGAACAGATAGACATGAATTAGAAGGAAAATTAGAACATAATCAGATGGTTACAAAAGTTGGAAAATTTTTAAGAAAGACTAGTATAGATGAACTACCACAACTTTTTAACATACTTAAAGGAGAAATGAGTTTTATAGGTCCAAGACCATGGATACCAGAATATTATGTGTGGTTTACGGAGGAACAAAAAAGAAGAACAGATGTAAGACCAGGAATTTCTGGATTAGCACAAGTAGAAGGAAGAAATGGCATAAATATATTTAAAAAAGTAGAATATGATTTATATTATGTTGATCATAAAAGTCTTATATTAGATTTAAAATTAGTTATAAAGACAATAATACAAGTTCTAAAAAAATCAGATGCAGAAATTACAGAACAAGGAATTATGGACGAAATTTCTGAATTAAAGGAAAAAAACAATATAAATAGAAATGCAGTATAAAAGGAGAAATAGAATGAGGAAGAAAATATTATTTTTGATACACACTTTAGGAGTAGGTGGAGCTGAAAAAGTATTAGTAAATCTTGCTAACAATATGGATAAAACTAAATATGAGATAACAGTTATGACAGTTATAAATACAGGAGCATTTATAAAGGAACTAAATAATGAAGTGAAATATAAATATATGTTTAATATTCCATTTTCTAAAAGAAAAAATGTAGAAACTAAATCAAAAGAAGAATCAGGAAGTTTATTAAATAAATCTAGTAAAATTAAAGAAATTTTGAAAAAAACATATCAATTTATCTGGAGGCATATTTCTTGCAAAATAATTTATAAAATGTTTATAAAAGAAAAATATGATTATGAAATTGCTTTCTTAGAAGGAATTACAGCAAAAATAATATCTGCTTCAACAAACAAAGAATCTAAAAAAATCGCTTGGATACATGTAGATTTGATAAATGAAAAAAAATCAGAAAAAGTATTTATAAATAGAAAAAAAGAAAAAGAAACATACAAAAAATTTGATACTATTGTTGCAGTATCAGAAGTAGTGAAACAACAATTTGTGAAAAAATTTGAATTTGAGGAGAAAAAAGTTTTAGTAAGATATAATCCAATAGATGAAAAATATATAGAACAATGCTCAAATCAAGAAATTGATGACATAAAAAAAGAAAAATTTACATTATGTACAGTGGGAAGATTAGCTCCACAAAAAGGTTATGATAGATTATTAAGAGTAGTAGATAAATTAAATAAAGATAATCTTGAATTTGATTTATGGATTATTGGTGTAGGACCAGATGAAGACAAATTAAAAGCGTATATTAATGAAAATAATATAAATAATGTAAAATTACTTGGATATAAAACAAATCCATATAAATATATAAAAAAATCAGATATATTTGTATGTTCATCTAGAGCCGAAGGTTATAGTACAGTAGTAACAGAAGCAGTAATATTAGAAAAACCAGTTATTACTACCGATTGCTCTGGAATGAGAGAAATATTAGGGCAAAATGGAGAATATGGACTTATATGTAATAATAATGAAGATTCTTTATATAAAGCTTTAAAGGACATATTATCAAATAAAGATAAATATGAGTATTACAAAAATAGAATTTTAGAAAGAAAATATATATTTAATATTAAAGAATCAGTAAAAAATATTGAAAAATTATTAGAGGGTTAATATGAAAAAAATAAACATTATAAATTTAATGTATAATTTGTATATATTTATATTTATTTTTACTATGATAAATAGAGAATTTTTATTTTTTGGACTAGATTTAAGATTTATACTTTTAATATTAGGTATTATCCTAATTTGTATAAAATTATTAAATATAAATAGATATGGAACAACACTAAAAAAGGACAAAAATTTTAATATTTTAGCTATGTTCTTTCTATGGTGTTTAGTATGTAATATATCATGGTTTTGGAATGGATTAGATTTGAATACAGAAAAATTTATAAATCAAATAATATTAATAATAAATAATTTTATGGCTTTAATTGTATTTTATTTATATAAAGAATATATAAAACAAGATACTGTAAATAAAATAATAGTATTTTCTTGTTTGGTTCTAATGATTAGTTTTATTTTGATTTCGATGGGGTATCAATTATCTCAAATATCAGGCTCGGATGTTAGAGCGATTGCAGTAGCTTCAGATGCAGCTTCGGATAATAAAAATATTTTTGGTGGAAATTATAGATTAGCAGGATATGCGGAAGATCCTAATTATGCTAGTATGTTTTGGGTAATAGGAATAATTGCAACATTAAATTCTAAAAGTATAAATAAAAAATTAAAAATACTAATAATACTGATTTTTATAATTTGTTTTGGATTTTCTTGTTCTAAAACAATATTATTATCATCATTTTTAGGAATTATTTATATAGCTTTTGTGAAAATTTTATCTAAATATGGATATAAAAAAGCTATTAATGGTATGTTGATTATATTGCTTATACTATCTTGTTATATATTACCTAAAACGCAATTATTGTCTTCAATGTCTACAATGAAAACAAGATTTAATATGTGGAATATGGCAAATGAACTATTCGAAAAAAGTCCTATTATAGGAAATGGAATAGATAGTTTTAAAAGTTATATTAACAAAATAAACAATGGAAATTGGTATGTACAACCACATAGTACATATTGGCAAATTGCATCAGAAACAGGAATTATAGGATTAATTCTATTTATGTTGATATTATATAATGTATTAAATAATTCCAAAAATATGCCTATGAATTTTTTAATATTTATATACATTATATTTGCTATAAATTTTGAAACAATACAATTGCAATTTGTTATTTATATTTTATATATTATGAACATAGAACAAGGATGGGGAGAAAATGAAAAACAAAAAAGCCTTATTTCTAGTAAATTCATTGAGTAATGGTGGTGCAGAAAGAGTATGCATAAATATGGCAAATGAACTAATAAAAAAGCAATTTGATGTAGATTTTATTATACTTGGCAAAAATGATAAAAATAAATATACTTATGATATAAATGAAAAAATTAAAATTTATGATTTGAAAATCAATACTACAAATAGGTTAAAAAAATTGTTAAAGATTGTATCAGCATCTAGAAAAATAAATAAAATAGTTAAAGAAAATGAAAAAGATTGCAAATATGAATTGATAACATCACATTTGCCAATGGCTAATGTATTAACTAGATTTTCTAAAATAAAGAATAGAGCTATATATGTGTTTCATACAAAAGTATCAAGTTACAATAAAATAGGTAATGAAAAATTATTTAAAATGGTAATAAAATTTATTTATGGAAACAAAAAAGTAGTAGCTGTTTCAGAAGGAGTAAGAAGAGAGGCAATTGATAATTATAACATAAAAGAAAATAATATAAAGACAATATACAATCCCATAAATATTGAAGAAATTAATTTGAAAAAAGAAGAAGAAATTTCTATAGACAATAAATATTTTGTGCAAATAGGAAGATTTAATGAAGCTAAAAGGCAAGATAGAATGATAGATGTATTTTATAAAGGTGAATTTTATAAAAAATATAAATTAGTATTTTGTGGAACCGGAGAACTTGAAGAGCAAGCAAAAAATAAAATAAAAGCATTAGGATTAGAAGAAAGTGTTATATTTATGGGATGGCAATCAAATGTATATAAATGGATGAAAAATGCAGAATTACTAATATCTACATCAGATTATGAGGCTTTTCCGATGAATTTGATAGAGGCTCTAATATGTGGAACTAAAATTGTTTCTTCAATTTTTAAATTTGGTCCAAATTAATTTTTATTAGGTGATTATGCTAAATATTTAGTGAAACCAGATAATATAGATGATTATATTGATAAAATAAATATGGCATTAGAAAGCTATCCTACTAGTGAAAATCCAATTATAAAAAAATGTATAGCTTCTAACATAATTAAAGAATATTTAGATTTTATGAAACAAGAAAGGGTAGAACAATAAATGAAAATAGGTATATTAAGTATTCATAGTGCACATAATTATGGTTCTGTATTGCAAGCGTATGCTCTACAAGAAGAATTAAAGAAATTTAGTGATGATGTTCAAATTATAAATTATAGACCAAAATATTTTGAGGAAAAATATAAAATGTTTAGTCTAAGTATCTATTCTAAATATAAGGGCTTTTTTAATAAGATAATCCATTTTGTATGGAGATTGTTAATGATAAAATCTAGATATGATAAATATAGAAAATTTGAAGATTATATAAAAAATAGATATAATTTAACAAAAAAATATTCTACATATAAAGAACTTGAAAAAGAAAAATTTGATTATGAAGTAGTATTTTGTGGAAGTGATCAAATATGGAATACAGATATAACAGAAGGATTTGATAAAACATATTATTTAGGATTTTGCAATGATGACACAAAAAAAGCTTCTTATGCGGCTAGTGTAGGAAGAAAAGAAATAGATATTAAATATGAAGAAGAATATAAAAAATATATATCAAGACTAGACTATATAGCATTAAGAGAAGAGAGTAGCAAAGGTATTATACAAAAATATACAAATAAACCAATAACTATAACAATAGATCCAACACTATTACATGATAAAAACAAATGGAATGAAATAGCAAGTGGAAGCAATTTAAAAATTAATGATAAATATATATTAGTATACATATTAGAAGACAATGAAGAATTTGTAAAAATAGTAAATTTGATTTCAGAAAAATTAAATTTAAGAGTAATAAGTTTGAGCAAGAAAAAAAGATTTAAAAATGAAACTATTTTTCCAAATGCAGGACCAGAAGATTTTGTTAACTTATTTAAAAACGCAGATTTTGTTATTACAAATTCATTTCATGGTACAGTATTTTCATTAATATATGAAAAGAAAAACTGTATAATACCACATAAAAAAACAAGTGCAAGAATGTGCGATTTAATGAAAAAAGTTGGATTAGAAGATAGAATAATTAGAAATTGTAGTGAATTAAAATTATCTGATATAAATAGAGATATTGATTATGAATTGGTTAATAAAAAAATTAGAGAAGAAAGAGTAAAAGCAGAAGAATATATAAGGAATGTGTTGAATTAAAATGGAAAAACAAAAAAGTCAAATAAAAATTGGTATGATATTAAATTACGTAAGTATGGCAATAGAAGGAATAGTAATATTCCTTCTTAACCCGTTCATAATAAGAAGTTTAGGACAAGAAAATTATGGTGTATATACATTAATGTCATCTTTTACAGGATATTTATCAATATTTGAGTTTGGTCTAGGAACTACAATTATTAGATATATATCAAAATATAATGCAGAAAAAGATGAAAGAGCTAAAGAAAACTTTTTGTCAATGTGTTTTGGAATATATACATTTATAACAGCGATAATGGTAATTGTTGCAATAATATTATATAATAATATTGGTAATTTTTTTGTTAATTCATTGACGGAAGAGCAAATTATACTAGCTAAAAGAATGTTTATTATAATAGCTACAAGTATGACTATAACTACTTTAGGTTCTGTTTTTAGTGCAATAATTTCAGGATATGAGAAATTTATATTTTCAAGAGGGCTTATTGTATTTACAGCAATTTTAAATGTTTTGTTAACAATTTTAGTAATAATAATAAATCCAACGGCAATAACACTAACATATATAACATTAATAATTACGTTAGTAACTATAATATCAAATGTTATATATGTGTTTTGTAAGCTTAAGGTAAAGATAAAATATCATGGATGGGATAAAAAATTATTTAAAGAAATTTTTTCATTTTCAATTTTTATATTTATACAAACACTTATAAGTCAAATATATTGGAGATTAGATCAATTAATAATAGGCGTGCAAATGGCTAATGCTGCTGTTTCATTAGCTATATATGCTGTAGCGATGAAAGTAAATGACTTAATTTTAGCATTTACGACAGTTATAAATAGATATCAATTGCCAACAATTACCAGATTGGTTTTAGTAGAAAAAAACGATAAAAAGCTAATAAATTATTTAGGTAAGACTTCAAAATTTGTTGCGATTTTATATATAGCTATAATAATAGGATTTGTATTCTTTGGTAAGAAATTTATAAATATTTATGCAGGAGAAGGATATGAATTGGCATATTATATTATATTGATTTTAACAATATCATCAATATTTAATAGAATTCATGGCTGTGGAGCAGATGTACTAAAAGCAAAAAATACACATGGTGTTTATACAATAATAGTATTTTCAACAGCAATAATAAACATATTATTGACCATTTTATTAATACCTAAATGGGGAATAATAGGAGCAGCAATAGGAACTGCTATATCTGTAATTTTAGGAAATACAATAGCATATTATTGGTGTTTACATGTTAAAGCTGGTGTTAATATTATAGAATTGTTTAAAAAAACATTTGGGGGTTTTACACCAGTAATTATAATTACTTCATGTATATGTATAATACTTAATTATTTCATAGGAGATTCTTTAGGAAATTATATTATAAAATTAAGTGTTTTCGGAATAGGATATTTACTGCTTATATATAAATATGTTTTAGATAAAGAAACAAAAGAAAAACTAAAAAATAAAATATTGAAAAGGAGCTAATAATATGTCTTTTTATTTAGAAAGTAATAAAAAAATAGATTGTTTTAATTGTACAGCTTGTGCGACAGTTTGTCCTAAAAAATGTATTACTATGAAAAAAGATGAAAAAGATGGTTATATATATCCAGTAATAGATAAAAAAGAGTGTATTAATTGTGGTAGGTGCAAAAATGTATGTATAAACTTAAATAATGCTAATTTGCAAAATGATATAAAGAAATCATATTTATTGTATAATTTAAATGAAGAAATTAGAAGAAGTAGCTCTTCTGGAGGAATTAGTACACTTTTAATGGAATATGTATTAAGCCAAAATGGCGTAATATATGGAGCTGCATATAATGAGAAACTTGTTGTACAACATTTTAGAGCAACTACTATAGAGGAATGTGAGAAATTTAAAACATCTAAATATGTAAGAAGTGATATTTCAGGCATATATGAACAAGTTATAAATGATTTAAAAAATGGTTATATGGTACTATTTACAGGAACTCCTTGTCAAATAGCTGGAATAAAATCAATTGTTAATAAAAAAATGCAAGAAAAATTAATTTTATGTGAAATAATGTGTGATTGTGTAGCTTCTCCAATATTATTTAATAAGTTAATAGAACATATAGAAATTAAATATAATAAAGAAGTTAAAAACTTCAATTTTAGATGTAAAATAAATGGCGCAAATAATAAATCAGCAGAAATAGAGTTCAAAGAAGGAAATAAAAAACTTATATTACCTATAAATCAAAATAACGAATACTCTGAATATATGCAAATGTTTGGATGCGGACTATCTGCTCCAACTTCATGTACAAAATGTGAATTTGAGCATATAAATGAAAGAATCTCAGATTTTACAATAGGAGATTATTGGGGAAAAAAAGAATTTATAAAAAATGATAATAAGGGAATATCATTTATACTATTAAATACAGAAAAAGCAATAAAAATATTTGAAAATTATATTAAAAATAAAGTTGAATATAAAGAAGTACAACCATTAGAGGCATTAGACAATAATCATTTAGAACATAAAGGTATTATTTTAAATAAGGAAGAGTTTATGAAAGACTTACCAAATTTGTCTTTTGAAGAATTGTCAAAAAAATATGTAAGGAAATATAGTTGGAGAACAAAATTAGGAAAAATATTACCAAAATCATTTAAAGAAAAAATAAAACAAATGATAACTAGATAGAAAAATTAAAGTAGAGAATTTTAATGAAATTATACATATATTGATTATTAAAAATAAATATAAATTTTTTTGTCAAAAAAATATTTTATTGCTTTTTATATTTTAAAAGTGTTATAATTAATAAGAATAAAATAAATATTGAATAACAAGTGCCATATAAAAAGCTTTAAATGAAAGAGAAGTGTGATTATGAAATTAAGAAAAGTATATTCAAAAATTTATACTATATTAACACAAAAACCATGTGTAAAGATTTTAAAAAAGAATGGGATGACTGTTGGAAAAAATTTTAATGTTCAACCAAATTCAATTATAGATATAAGTCACTGCTTTTTAATATCTCTAGGAGATAATGTTACATTAGCGCCTAGAGCACAGATTTTAGCACATGATGCTAGTACTAAGAACTTAATTCGGTTATACAAAAATTGGAAAAGTAGAAATAGGAAATAATGTATTTATAGGAGCTGGCGCAATTATACTTACTAATGTAAAAATAGGAGATAATGTTGTAATTGGAGCAAATTCAGTAGTTTGTAAAAACATAGAGAGCAATGTTGTAGTTGCAGGAAATCCAGCAAAGATTATTAATACAATAGATAAATATATATATAAATATAAAAATATTTCTGATGAATCAAAATTTGATAAATCTTATAGAATAAATAGTATAGATAAAGCTAAAAAAGAAAAAATAAAGATAAAACTTAATGATGTTGGATTAATTGAATAATTTAAGAAAGATGTAGTTTTACAATAGTGGTATAGTAAAATTAATTTTATGAAAAAACATAAGAAAAATTAGATTGTAAATTCAATAAATATTGAAAAAAATATAATGTTTTATGGAAATACATAAATAAAAAATGGAGGAAGGTTTATGGAAGAATTAAACTTGAAGGAAATTTTTAACATATTTTGGAGTAGAAAAATTCAACTGCTTATTATAGTAGCAATTTTTGTAGTTATAGGAATTATATATTCATACATATATATTGTACCAAAATATCAAGCTGAAACACAACTTATTTTGGTAAATAATACCAATACTAACAATTCTAATGCGGAAAATTTAGGTGTTACTACAACAGATATTACTTTAAATCAAAAGCTTGTTGCTACATATAGTACTTTAATAAAGGGAAAAAATATTTTAGATGAAGTTATAAATAATTTAGGAATAGATATATCTGCAAATGAGTTAAAGAACAATATTTCTGTAAAGTCTGTTAGTGCTACAGAAATTATAAGTATTACTGTTACAGATTATGATCCAGTACAAGCTAAAAATATAGCAAATGAATTGGCAAGTGTTTTTACAAAAAGGGTTGCTAAAGAAATATATAATATAGATAATGTGCATATTGTATATAAAGCAGAAGAGCCAACAGTACCATATAATATAAATCATACAAAAGATTTATTTATGTTTGGATTTATAGGATTTATTGTTGCAATATGTTATGCTATTGTTTTAAATATGCTAGATACAAGTATAAAAACTAAAGAAGAAGTAGAAAAGACAACGGGAATGTTAGTACTTACAACTTTACCAAACTGCGATTTTAATGATACAAAATTAACAGGAAGAGGAGGAAAAAGAAAATGAAATTAAAAAAAGAATTAATAACTTTAAGAGATCCAAAATCTCCAGTTTCTGAAATTTTTAGAACATTAAGAACTAATATACAGTTTATGAATAGTAAGAATGGATTGAAAGTATTACACATTACATCTACTTCTCCATCAGAAGGTAAAAGTTGGGTAACATCTAATTTAGCAGTAACTTTTGCTCAAGCGGGGAAAAAAGTAGTTTTAATAGATTGTGATATGAGAAAAGGTAGACAGTTTTCAATTTTTGGTGTAAAACCAACACCAGGATTATCTAATCTTTTAACAGGGGTAGATTCAAATGGTCAAGAATTAAACAATGATATTTTTCCATATATTCAACAAACTGTTATAGAAAATTTATATCTTATTTCATCAGGTAATGTTCCACCAAATCCATCAGAATTGTTAACTTCTGAACAAATGAATATATTAATAGAAAGCTTAAAAAGTTCATTTGATTTAATAATACTAGATGGAACACCATGTAATTTAGTTACAGATTCTATTGTTTTGGCTAGATATGCAGATTCAACTTTAATAGTTGCAGCATATAAACAAACCAAAATGGATGATTTAAAAAGAATTAAAAGAGATATAGAAAATGTAGATGGAAAAATAGCTGGTGTTGTTATGAATAAGATGCCAATTTCAAATAAAGAGTATTATACAAAATATTATTATGGGGATACAAATTTACCATCAGTAAAGAGGAAACATAAAGCTATAAAAGGAACAGATTCAGATTATAGGAAGGAAGATTTGGGTTGATAGATATACACTCACATATTATTTATGGAGTAGATGATGGATCAAAGAATGTAGAAGATTCAATAAGTATGTTAAAAGAAGCTAAAAAGGCAGGCTTTACTGATATAATAGTTACTCCACATTATATGGAGGGATATTTTGAACATTCAAAAGAAGACATATCAAATAGAATAGATATATTAAAAAATAAAATAGAAGGAGAAATAAATATATTTCAAGGGAATGAAATATATTTAACAACGTCCATTAATGATTTAATAGATGAAGATTTGGCTACTACTTTAAATAATAGTAAATATGTTTTATTTGAATTACCAATGCTCGAAAAACCAATTAATTTAATAGAAATTGTTTATAAAATTCTGGAACATGATAGAATTCCTATTATAGCGCATCCAGAAAGATATAAATATGTGCAAGAAGATAATAATATTTTATTAGATTTAATTGAAACAGGAGTGTTATTTCAGTCTAATTATGGGAGTATAATAGGCACTTATGGGAAGAATGTTCAAGAAACGGTAAAAAAATTATTGAAACATAATATGATACATTTTTTAGGATCTGATAATCATAAAAAAAATACCATTTATGCGAATATACCTAAAACCTTTAATAAACTCGAAAAAATAGTTGATGAAAAAATATTGCATGATTTAACTGTTGAAAATCCAAAATGTATATTAGAAAATAAAGAAATTGAAATATATGAGCCAATAAAAATAAAAGATAAGAAATTTTTTAATTTGTTTTGAACTTTGAGGATATTCCTTTAAGTTCATTTTTTTCTAGTAAAATAATTAAATAATCTATTTTCTAAGATTTAAAGTATTTGGTATTGAAAAATACAAATTTTAATGATATACTTAAAACATATTGGAATAGAGGAGATTTAATAGTGAAAAAGACTTATAAAATTGTACAATTTTTAATTAGAATTACTATTGTACTACTTGCAGTATTTAAGCTGACATTAAAAAATTATTCAGATATTATGATTTTATTAATTACCTTTATACTTACTTTTTTTGATAGCATAATAAATAAAATATTGAAATTAGAATTACCAGAAAAATTAAATTTTTCAATACTTATTTTTATTTTTGCATCTCAAATATTAGGTAGTGTATTAGATTTTTATGGTAAATTTTTATGGTGGGACACAATGCTTCATACTCTATCTGGTGTAATATTTTTTTATGTCGGTTTTTCAATTATAGAACAAATAAATAATAAAGTTTCTAAGTTTGAACTAAATAAAAAAATAATTATTTTGTTTGCAATATGTTTTGCACTAGCTACAGGGGTAATATGGGAAATAATAGAATATGGTGTAGATACCCTTTTAGGACAAAATATGCAAGTATCTAAAAATTTTTATGGTCAAGAGGCAATTAAAGATACTATGATAGATTTAATATCTGTTACAGTAGGAAGTATTTGTATAATGTCATTTGAATTAATAAAATCAAAGGAGGTAGATATACAAAAAAATAATAACTAATATGACATAAAGTGTAAAAGATAAAAGAAAAAATATTATTTTTACATAAATTAAGAAATATTTTTTAGTAATAATAGGGGGATTTTTATGGAAGAAAAAGTAAAAAATAATTATGTATTAGGGGTTATAGGAGCTCTTATAGGAGCATTTGTAGGAAGTATTCCTTGGGTATTAATGTATGTATATGGAAATATGATGTATTCACTATTAGCTATTTTAATTGTTTTATGTAGTTATTATGGATATAAAATAACAAAAGCAAAAATTGATAAAAAATTACCAATAATATTATCAATTACATCATTTATAGCTATAACAGTAACAATGTTCTTAATTATACCAATATGTTTAATGATGAAAGAAGGATTAATAATTTCTTTAGAAAGCATTCAATCTCTATATCAATCAGATGAATTTTTTGGAGCAATTGTTGGAGATTATGTTATATCATTATTATTTTGCATTTTAGCAATTAGTGGAATAATTGTTAATTTAAATAAGCAATTAAAAGAAGGTGTAAATGCAAAAGATATAAAACTAATGGCACAAGATTTGGGAAGTCCAGTAGCTTCTAATGAAGATATAGAAAAAGTAAAAGGTATATTTGATAGAAATAATGCTTTAAATAAAAGCAATGCAGTTAGTAAAGACACTATTATGCAAGATTTAGAAAACGAGTTTGGAGAAGAAAAAGCAAAAAAAGTATTTAATTATTTAAAAAATCAACAAGTTATTAAGAAAAAATCTGGCAATTATTATTTTTCAGAAAAATCTCAAAAAAGTGCTTTACATAGATATGGATTATCAGCAATAAAAATTTTTGTAGTTGTAATGATTATAGCTATAGGAATTACTGCTATAATAATAATATCTGATTCAAATTCTGTGAATGATAATTTAAATATAGACAATAGTCAAAACCAAAGATCTAATGTATATGAATTAGGAGTTGAAAACCTAAAAATACAAGCACCAGAAAATATGACTATTCTTACAAAAGAAGAGGCTGAATATTATTTTGGAAAAGATATTGCTAATTTATACAATTGTTTAATAGTTAGTGATGACTTTGAAACAATGCTTATGGCATTAATTCAAGAAAAACTTGATGAACTTGCCCAATATGATGCTAAAGAATATTTGAAATCAGTTACTTCTGATGACAAAGTTGAAATAAAGGAACAAAAAATAGAGGGAAATGTTTTCTATTATACAGAAAAGAAGTATAAGAGTGATAATGGCTCAGAATATAATACACTTGCGGCTGTAAGTGAAGTAGACAACAAATTTATATGTTTATTATTAGACTATCCAAAAGGAGCTTCTATCAATCTTGCAGATTTTATTAGTAAATAAACTTTTAGTGAACTTTAAAGATGATTCTTTAAAGTTCATTTTTTTATATAATAGGAAACAATATGAAACTTTTTTAGTTTCGCAACACAAAGT
>CAUWNG010000050.1:0-14404 GCA_963560005.1 uncultured Clostridia bacterium | reverse complement strand
CATTATTAGTTTTTCATTTTTATTTTACCAAATTATAAAAAAGATATAGGAGGATTTTATGAATTATATATTTATGGCTATATTTATAGCAATTTATTTAGTAGGTGCTGTTTCAATGGTTTATCAATTATACAAAATAACAATCATAGATGCAAAAGCAAGAGGTTTAAAACACCCTAAACTAATGGGATTACTTACGACAAGTGGACAAAGTTCTGAAGGTCTAATACTATATTTATTAAGAAGAAGAAAATATCCAATAAAAAATATAACAGATTCAGAAAAAGAAGAGATTTCCAAAAGAAAAAGAATAATATTAGTAGGTATTATATTTATGGTTATAGGTGCTATTGGTTTTGTTTATGTATTAATACCTAAGATTTAAAGAATAAAATTACAATTTATCGAAAAGATTATCAAAAAATGATAGTCTTTTTTTGTTGCTTATTAAAAAAGTTTTAGTAAAAAATTTTAATTGCTTGACTTAAATTTTTTATTATTCTATCATTTAGTCAGAGGAAGATCTTACTCAAAAAATATGAGGAGGAATGATAAAAAATGTATCACGCAAGATTTAAAAAGAGTCATTATGAAGCAGGCTACAAGTGGGGTAATTTACTATATAAAAATGGAAGTATTATAAGTAGTCAACACACTTTTGTTATAACAAAAGAAAGAAAAGAGTTTGCTAAACAATGCTTACCAATATATAAAAAATATTATCCAGAAATATTAGAGGAAATAAGAGGTATTGCTGATGGGCAAAAAAGTTCTTATGAAGATTTATATACTTTCTTAATTAGTATGTATTGTTTTGAATTTAATAATCATTGTACTTGCTTTGCATTTAAAGATGATCATAATATAATTTTTGGAAGAAATAGTGACTTTTTGGTAGAATTAGAAAAATTATATATGAACTGTTTATACAAATTAGACGGTGGATATGCTTTTAATGGAAATACAACAGCATTTGTTCAAATGGAAGATGGAGTAAATGAATATGGACTTGCAGTAGGGCTTACTTTTGTTTATCCTAAAATAAGAAAAGCAGGATTAAATTCTGGTATGTTAGTACGTTATTTACTAGAAAATGCAAAACAACTGAAGAAGCAATAATAAAACTAAAAGAGTTACCTATTGCTTCAGCACAAACTCTAACAATAATAGACAAAAAAGGAGAAATGGTAATAGTAGAATGTAATTCTAAAAATATAGAAATAATTAGACCAAATGAAGACGGAAACTTTGTTGCTACGGCGAATAATTTTAACTCATTAAAAATGAAAGAATATAGAAATATTGGAATTGATGACTGGAACTCTGATGAAAGATATAAAGTTGCCTATAATTCATTAAAAGAAAATAAAAATGCTTTTTCATTTGAATTAGCAAAAAATATATTGTCTGGAGAGTTTGGATTTATATGCCAATATGATCGAAAGACAGGTGCAGATACGGTATGGTCAGTAATATATGATTTAAAAAACAACAGAATATATAGAGTTGAAGGAAATCCATCACGAAAACAGTTTAAAGAAGATACAAGAATGAAGTTTAAATAATAAATTGGGGCTTATCAGAAATGGTAGGCTCTTTTTTTATGCCCGAAATAGAAAGGAGTGAGAAAAATTGCTACAACAGGAATATGGAAAATAGAAAAAAGACTGGATCACGTTATAGATTATACAACTAATATAGAAAAAACTCTTAATAGTGAATATGGAAAAGAAACATATTATGACTTGCATAATGTAATTGACTACGTTGAAGCAGATTTTAAAACAGAGAAACAATACTATGTTTCTGGTGTAAACTGTAATGTTGAAACTGCTTATGAGGAAATGATTATTACAAAACAACAATACAATAAAACAGGTGGTATTTTAGGATTTCACGCATTTCAAAGTTTTGCAGAGGGAGAAGTAACACCAGAACAAGCCCATTTAATTGGTTTAAAACTTGCCGAAGAAATGTGGGGAGATAGGTTTGAAGTAATCGTTAGTACTCACTTAAATACAAAACATTATCATAATCATTTTGTTATCAATTCCGTTAGTTTTAAAGATGGCAAAAGATACTATGATAATAGAACAACTTATGCAAGATTAAGAGAGTTGTCAGATTCGCTTTGTCAAGAATATGGATTAAGTGTTCTTGAAGAAAAGCCGTGTAGAAATAGTAAAATAAATTATGCTAATTACTACAAAGGATATGTAGAAAAGAACAATTACTATACTACGACAAAAGCAGATATTGATAGAGCCATTGCACAAGCATATTCATATAAAGACTTTGAAAATCTAATGAGAGCAATGGACTATGAACTCACTTATCGTGGGCAAAACATATTAAGTGTAAGACGTGATCCTTACAAAAAGAATATCAGAGTAGAAAGAAACTTTGGTAAAGATTATAGTATTCAAAGAATTAAGGAAAGAATAGAAACAGAACAAGAAAAGAGAATACCATTTATAGAAGAATATGGTGTTAAGAAGAAAAGATATACTCCAAAGATAAAGCAAAAACACAAAGGACTATATGGACTGTTTCTTCATTATTGTTATTTATTAAAGGTCTTTCCAGAAAAATATCCACGAAGAAAATTAAGTCCTGCTATTCGAGCAGACATAAAAGAAATGGATAATATATCAAAACAAACAGAATTGCTTGTAAGTAATAAATTAGAAACTTACGAGCAATTTTTTGCATTTAAGACACAAAAAACGAAAGAATTAGATAATTTGTTAGATCAGAGGAGCAAATTGTGGTACAAGCATAAAAAATCTAAAAATCCAAGTGAAAAGCAAATGATTAGAAATCAAATTGATGAGTTATCTATTTCTATAAAAGAATTACGAAAGGAGGTGGTTTTATGTGATGAAATAGAGGAAAGAAGTTCTAAAATAGAACAGAATGTAAAAGACTTTGAAGAAGAACAAAGAAAGGAGGAAATCAAGAATGAACACATCAGGGGACGCTGCTGAAAGTGTTGTTAGAATGAGTTTGCAGGGTACAGAGGTAGCATTAAAACTTACAGGAAGTGCAGCAAAAAATATTGCAGCACTTCTTTATGCTATTTATAAAGATAAAAAGCAAACAAAAGGAAAGACAACACTTACTAATATGTTGAAATCTGGTAAAGAATTGAAAGTCTTTACAGTTAAAAAAGATGATTTGAAAACTTTTCAACAACAAGCCAAACAGTATGGGGTTTTATATACTGCACTCATCAACAAAAACAATAAAAACTTTGACGGTATGGTTGATATTATGGTAAGGGCAGAGGACGCTTCCAAAATCAACAGAATAGTAAAAAGATTTGATTTAGGCACTTATGATGGAGCAACTATTAAAAGTGAAATTGTCAAAGATAAAGCAGAGAAAAATGCCAAAGATATGGGTGTTCAAGAAAAGAGTGCAGAAGATAAACTTGTAGATGATATTTTATCAAAACCTGTTCAAAAAGAGGAGAATGAAGTGTCAAACCCCAATGTTGCGAAGATGGAAAAAAGCCCTCCGTCCGAGCATTCATCAGAGAACAAAAACAAATCAGAAATGGGTACTAAATCTAAAAAGCCATCAGTTAGAGAGGAATTAAAGAATATAAAAGAAGAACAAAAAGCAAAATTAGATTTAGATAATTCTGATCGTAAAAAAGATATACCAAACAAGGTTGCAGAACATAAGCAACCTACACCAAAAAAGAAAAAATCAAAAGAAAGAGGGTAGAGAAATATGGATTTTGACGAAATTCTAAATGGCTCTAATCAAGGGCAAAAAGATTATAATCCAAAGCCATTTGATAAAGAAGAATGGGCAAAAAGGAAAAATCAAGAGAGAAAAGAACTCTATGATTTAATTGATAAAACTGCAGATGAAATCAAAGTTGATTCTGCAAAGTTTAAAGCATATTTAGACACACAAGCAACATTTGATAAATATTCTGTTGGAAATGCACTTTTAATTACTGCTCAAATGCCTACTGCAACACAGATAAAAGATTATGATGGTTGGCAAGAAGCAAAAGCATTTGTAAAGAAGAATCCTCAATGGATCAAAATATTAGAGCCGGGAGATTCATACCAAAGAGCAGATGGAAGTATGGCAACATCATACAACCCAAAAAGAATGCTTGATATATCACAAACAAGTGCAAAGTCTATAAATAGAACAAATAATTATGATGATAAAACAATGTTAAGGGCATTTTTACACCAAAGTCCAGTTGATATAAAGGCAGTAGATAACTTATCAGATGGAAAAGGTGCAGAATGGAATAAAGATGATAATGTTTTATATATTCGTAGAGGTTTAGACGCACCTGTTATCTTTAATGCTTTATCGGTGGAACTTGCAAGAGCAGGGTTGGAAGAAACCGGCAGTAAAGAACTAGATGACTTTAAATGTTATTGTACGTCTTATTTGGTATGTAAAAAACACGGTATTGATGTATCTTCATATAGATTTGATAATTTACCTGAAGCAATAAAACAAATGGACGCAAGCGAAGTAAGAAATGAATTAGGAACAATTAGAGGAACTATGGAAGATATAAATACAAGAATGGGGCAATATTTTGAAAGTATTGCTAAAACTCAAAAAAATAAAGAATATGAAAGATAGGAGGAACAAAAGATGAGAGAAACTGTAAAAGTATTGGAATTAGATAAATACGAAATTGGCATAATTATCAATGCTCTTAATGAATTTAGAAATAGATTATTAAGAGAAAAAGAAGATACAGAGCCAGTTGATGAAGTATTGCTAAAAGCCATTGACGCTCCAGAAAAAAAAAGACCTTTTTCAAGGTGCTTAACGAAAGATGAAAGAGGATACTTCTAAATCAAAGTGGGTTTATATAATTGGTATTATTCCTGTGATATGGTTGGCTCTTTTAGTTGCTCCCTATTTATATGGAGGTGGTTTATCTTCTATATTAAAGGGTATGACAAAAGCATTAAAAGAGCCATTTGATATTGAATTATGTGCTAATTCATTAAAAACAGTAGTAATATTTCTTGCAATGTATGGAATTGGTATCATAGTATATTTATCATCTAAAAAGAACTATCGTAGGCGTGAAGAACACGGCTCTGCAAAATGGGGCGTTGCAAGAGTAATAAACAAGAAATATAAACAATTACCAGATAACAACAATAAACTTCTTACACAAAATGTAAGAATTGGTTTAAATGGTAAAAAACACAGAAGAAATCTTAATGTTTTAGTATGTGGTGGTAGTGGTGCCGGGAAAACAAGATTTTATTGCAAGCCAAATTTAATGCAATGTAATACAAGTTTTGTTGTGCTTGATCCAAAAGGCGAAATTGTCAGAGATGTTGGTTATTTATTAGAAAAATCAGGATATGAAGTAAAGGTACTAGACTTAATCAATATGGAAAAAAGTCATTGCTATAATCCATTTGTTTATTTGAAAAGCGACAATGATGTTCAAAAACTTGTAACAAACCTTTTCAAGGCGACTACGCCAAAAGGATCATCTTCACAAGACCCATTCTGGGATACTGCTGCAAGTATGCTTTTATTAGCATTAGTATTTTATTTATGGTATGAAGCACCAGAGGAAGAACAAAACTTTCCAATGGTTATGGAACTTTTGCGTGCAGGAGAGGTACACGAAGATGATGACACTTATTTAAGTCCATTAGATGTACTTTTTAACAAATTAGAGAGTAGAGAGCCAAATCATATCGCAGTAAAATACTATCGTGATTACCGTAGTGGCTCTGCTAAAACATTAAAATCTATTCAGATAACACTTGCTAGTAGATTAGAAAAGTTTAATTTGCAAAGTCTTGCTTCATTAACTATGACAGACGAATTAGATTTACCATCACTAGGAGAAAAGAAAGTGGCATTGTTTGCGCTTATTCCAGATAATGACACATCATTTAATTTTTTAGTTAGTATTTTATACACGCAACTGTTTCAGCAGTTGTTTTTTTTAGCAGATCATAAATATAACGGAAGTCTGCCAGTACACGTTCATTTTGTAATGGATGAGTTCGCAAACGTGTCATTGCCAGATGATTTTGACAAGATTTTGTCAGTAATGAGATCAAGGGAAGTATCAGTAAGCATTATTCTTCAAAATTTGGCTCAATTAAAAGCATTGTTTGAAAAACAATGGGAGTCAATAGTCGGTAATTGTGATGAGTTCTTATATTTAGGTGGAAATGAACAAAGTACCCATAAATACGTTAGTGAACTATTAGGAAAAGAAACGATAGACCTTGACACTCACGGCAAAAGCACAGGACATTCTGGTAGTTATTCTACTAATTTTCAATTAAGTGGACGAGAACTAATGACACCTGATGAAGTAAGACTTTTAGATAATCAATATGCCATTTTATTTATTAGAGGAGAAAGACCAATACTTGATAATAAATATGACATATTAAAACACCCAAACGTATCTAAAACAACAGACGGAAAAGAAAAGCCATACTTTCACGGTGGTACAGAAAGAGCAGTTGCTTCCATTATATTTGATGAAAATATAGAAGTTGATAATTTAGAAAACTTTGAAGAAATAGAAAGTGAATACGAGATTATTTCTTCAGAAGATATTGATGAATATTTAAAAAGAAAGGACGGAATTTAAAATGAAAAATAACAAAAAATTAACTTTAAGTAAGAGAGGTAAAAAACTATTTAAAATATATGCAATGAGTATTTTTACTTTTGCAATAACTATTGGAACAAGTATGACAGTTTTAGCAGCAGATGATCCACTTACAGTAGTAAACAACTTGTCAGATTTTATTTTTGGACTTATCCGTGCGATAGGTATGATTTTGTTAGGCTTTGGTGTGGTACAAATTGGTTTATCACTAAAAAGCCACGATCCATCACAACGTGCAAATGGTTTCTTAACACTTGCAGGTGGAGTAATCATTACCTTTGCAAAAGAAATATTAAATATGATAGCAGGATAAAAGGGGAGCAAGTTATTTGCTCTCTATTTTATTACTAAAAGGAGGTGCTAAAATTGTCAGATAACTGGGTAGTTCAAAACTTACAGAATGCTTTGGATACTTGGAATGAAAAATTGGCAGAAATATGGACTTTAATTACTCAATCGCCATCAGAATTTAAAGGTGGAGGTATATGGACAGTTATTACAAATATACACGGTGCATTGCAAGCAATAGGACTGGCTTTATTAGTATTGTTCTTTGTTGTTGGAGTAATGCGAACTTGTGGTAGTTTCGCAGAAGTGAAAAAGCCAGAACACGCCGTTAAATTATTTATTCGATTTGCAATAGCAAAGGGTGTAGTAACGTATGGTTTAAATCTAATGCTTGCAGTATTTAAAATAATACAAGGAGTTATATCTACAATAATGACATCTGCTAATTTGGGAGGAGCAACAACAACTGTATTGCCACAAGAAATAATCACGGCAGTCGAGAGTTGTGGGTTCTTCGAGTCCATTCCTCTGTGGGCAGTCACACTCATTGGAGGATTATTCATCACAGTATTGAGTTTCATAATGATCCTTACCGTTTACGGTAGATTTTTTAAATTATATTTATATACGGCTATTGCTCCAATACCTTTAAGCACATTTGCTGGAGAGCCTACGCAAAATGTGGGAAAGAGTTTCCTTAAATCCTATTGTGCAGTATGTCTGGAGGGAGCGATTATCGTTTTAAGTTGTATTATATTTTCAGTATTTGCCTCATCTCCACCAGTAGTAGATACGTCAGCAACGGCAGTAACGCAAGTATGGTCGTATATAGGAGAATTGATTTTCAATATGTTAGTGCTTGTTGGAACAATTAAATTATCTGATCGAGTGGTAAGAGAGATGATGGGCTTATAGGAGAGTGATAAAAGATGAAATATTTAGTAACGCACATTTTAAGTGAGCAAGAAAGAACTGAATATGAAAGCAAAGGACTTTTTTGTTATGATTTACGAGATAGTGATTTTGGCAAAGATATTGCCAGTATTGAAAAGCGTGTTGGAGTCAATAGAATTGGCTCTATGATTACAGATAAAGAAATAAAATTGGGTAATACCATAAATGATAATTGGGTAGATTATAACACTTTTGTTGAAAGCAATAGAAGTGTTGATACGGTTGAAGAATTATTATCTAAAACCAAAAACAAAGAAAGAGAGGCGAGATAATGGAGGATATTATAAAACAAACAAGAGATAATGTAGAAGCCTTTTTAAGAGAAGATATGGAACATCAAAATAAAAGCATTGATTATTTGTTAGTAAATCCAGAAACAAAAGAAACAATTACTCTTACAAGTGATGGTGGAGAAGAAATAATACAATTTGCTCCGTACACAACAAAAGAAAACGGATATGAAAATGGATATATGAATGTACCAGAATGGGATTTTAATTTTGACACATATCTTTTTGAAGAATTACAAAAAGGCTATGAAGTGGGTTATATGTCTGATGACTGCCATTATGGAGTATGGCAAATTATTGATGAATGGTATCCAGAAGATATTGAAAATAAAGATGGAGTTCAAAAGTATTTAAAATATTGCAAAGATAATGAAATAACAAAAGAATATCTTGATAATAAAATAGGTCTTAATACAAAAGATGTAATGCAATATTATGAGAATTTAGAAATTGGAGATACAATGGAATATTTAGAATATATTGCAGAGGTTGATGGATTAAATCCAGAAAATAATAAAGAGCATATCGTTAATTTCTACGAAAATAAACAAGATTATATAGATGGAGAAAGAATTGAAAGTGTATCTTTAAAGACCGAAAATTTAAAACAAAATATCAGAGATTATATTGAAGAAAATTATAATTTAGAAGAAAAGGATATGGGAGATGAAAGAGCCTATTTCACTTTTGTTTTAGGTTATGATGTATTACAAGATATGTTTAGAAATTCTACTGCTCCAGAGTGTGATCTTGTTTATGATTTTTGTGATTATGAAGCAGGGAGATTTTTAGAATCAAAAGAATATAGAAATCCAAAGCATTCTGGATATGAAATGTTAGTTGAGTGGGTAGATAAAAATAAAGGACAAATATTAGAAGATTTTAAAGAGATGACTGGTGGAGAAATTGAAATTTATAATGGTAATATGCGAATTATAGAAAAAGGTTATAGAAATAAAGAGCCTGTTGCATTAGTAGAAAAAACAATAGGAAATGAAAAAGAGTATATAGTTGCTTTTTTCTATACAACAAAACAAGATAAATTAGAGTGGGCTTATGGATATTATTATGACAATGACAAAGTAAAAGCCCAAAAAGATTTTCAAAAAGTTGTTTCTGGAGATAATCTTGCAGATACCTTTAATAAAAAAGAAAGTAGGAATAACTATGAAAAATAAAGAGCCTATAAAATATTTTACTCACCCTGAAAATTCTATATTTGCAGGTATGCAGATTAGAGAAAATCCAGATGACGCCTTTGAAAATGCCATTAAAAGAGGTATGAAAAATCCAGAGGACTGGATGTATATGTATTCGGAAAATGGTAGAGATTATTTTAAACATTGCGACAGCAGATGTAATAAATCATACCCACAATTTGGTTTGGTAGAAACAATTAAAAATAAAATACAAAGGGAAAGGTAGGAATATAATGAGTAGAATAAAAGAAAGTGAATTATATATTTATACAGAAGATAATGAGAATTTTGAAAGTTATGATAATCAGAAGGCTTTATTTAAAACTAAAATTGTTTCTGATATGAAACATAACGGAGAAATTGTGGAAGTAATAGGTCTTTTGAAAGGAAAAGATATTTATAATGACAGGTATATTGTTCGTTTTAAAGATGGATCAATAGATAATAACATTATGAGTGTAGAATTAGATTTTGATTATAAAAAAGAAATAGAAAGAAAAACAAATCAAAAAAATAAGGAAAGGAGTAGATAAAAAGTGGAAGTAAAAATAAATCGTGAAATACGAAATTATACTGAAAGTATATTCTTTGGACTGTCTTTACGACAGTTCATTTTTTCTATATTTGCTTGTGGAGTAGCCGTATTACTTTATTTTTTATTAAGAAGTAAGTTTGATATTGGCACATTGTCTTGGATGTGCATATTAGGTGCTGCTCCATTTGCAGCACTTGGTTTTCTAACTTATAACGGAATGACTGCTGAAAAGTTTATATGGGCTTGGATTAAATCAGAAGTTTTAACTCCTCGTCATTTAACTTTCAAGCCAACAAACTTTTATTATGAACTTATGAAAGATAAATTAGAAAATAAAGAAAGCGAGGTAAAGAAGAATGAAAAGTCTGAAAGCAATATTTAAAAATGACAAAGAAAAGTTTATTGCTCCAAAAGGAGTGCAAGATGTAGTGCCAGTAACCCGAATATGGGAAGATGGCACTTTTTTAGTGGGAAAAAATAAATATTCAAAAACATATCGTTTTACAGATATAAACTATGCAGTAGCAAGTAGAAGTGATAAAGAAGCAATGTTTTTAGAATATTGTGAACTATTAAATAGTTTTGATACTGGTGCAACAACTAAAATAACTATATCCAACAGAAGATTAAATAAATTAGATTTTGAAAAAACTATTTTGTTACCACTTGTTGGAGATGATTTAGATGAGTATAGAAAAGAGTATAATAAAATGCTTATGGATCAAGCAAATAGTGCAAACGGAATAGTACAAGAAAAATATATTACAGTATCAGTAAATAAAAAGAGTTTGGAGGAAGCAAGAAATTATTTCTCACGAATAGGTGCAGATTTAACAAATCATTTTGCACAACTTGGCTCAAAGTGTGTGGAATTGGACGCAGTAGAAAGATTAAGAATATGTCACGATTTTTATAGAACAGGAGAGGAAAATTCTTTTAATTTTGATATGTTATCAAATATGAAAAAAGGACATAGTTTTAAAGATTATATATGTCCTGATAGTTTCAAATTTGAAAGTGATTATTTTAAAATGGGAAAAAGATATGGGAGAGTAATATTCTTAAAAGAATATGCTTCCTATATAAAAGACAGTATGGTTGCAGAAATGACAGAACTTAATAGAAATTTAATGATGAGTGTTGATGTTCTTCCAATACCAATGGACGAAGCAGTACGAGAGGTTGAAAACAGACGACTTGGAGTTGAAACGAATATAACAAATTGGCAACGCAGACAAAATGCAAATAATAATTTTAGTGCCGTAATTCCTTATGATTTAGAACAACAACGTAATGAATCAAAAGAGTTTTTAGACGATTTAACAACACGAGATCAAAGAATGTTTGTATGCGTCTTAACTCTTGTTCATACGGCAGATACAAAAGAACAATTAGATAATGATACAGAAAACTTGCTTACTACTGCAAGGAAGCATTTATGTCAGTTTGCAATTTTAAAATATCAACAACAAGATGGATTAAATACTGCAATGCCACACGGTGTAAGAAAAATTGACGCATTAAGAACACTTACAACAGAAAGTCTTGCAGTATTTATACCGTTCAAAGTACAGGAGATAAATCACGAGAACGGAATCTATTATGGGCAAAATGTAATCAGTAAAAATATGATTATAGCAGATAGACGCCAATTACTGAATGGTAATTCATTTATATTAGGAGTTAGTGGAAGCGGTAAGTCATTTACTGGTAAAAATGAAATAGTATCAACAATATTAAGAAATCCAAATGCAGATGTAATCATTGTTGATCCAGAACGTGAGTATGGCTCACTTGTCAATGCTTTAAAAGGAGAAGTAATAAGAATATCGGCAACAAGTGATAGTCATATAAACGCAATGGATATGAACTCTGAATATGGGGATGGAGCAAACCCTGTAATATTGAAATCAGAGTTTATTCTATCTCTTTGTGAGCAGTTGATCGGTGGGAATAATCTTGGACCAAAGCAGAAGTCAATTATTGACCGTTGTACTGCTTCGGTCTATCGACATTTTCAACAAGGAAATTATCAAGGAACACCACCAACATTACAAGACTTTAGAGAGGAATTACTAAAACAAAGTGAGCCAGAAGCAAAGGAAATAGCATTAGCCATTGAATTGTTTACGAATGGTAGTTTAAATACGTTTGCAAAGGAAACAAATGTTGATACTGACAATAGACTAATATGTTACGATATTTTAGATTTAGGTAAACAGTTACAACCTATTGGAATGTTGGTCGTACTGGATAGTATTCTTAATAGAATAACAAGAAATAGAGCAAAAGGTAGAAATACCTTTATTTTTATCGATGAGATATACTTGCTTTTCCAACACGAATATTCTGCAAATTTTCTGTTTACTTTATGGAAGCGTGTTCGTAAGTATGGGGCATTCGCAACAGGTATTACACAAAATGTTGATGACTTATTACAAAGTCATACTGCAAGAACTATGCTTGCAAACTCTGAATTTATAGTAATGCTTAATCAGGCAAGTACCGATCGTGTTGAACTTGCAAAATTGCTTAATATATCTGATTTACAAATGAACTATATTACTAATGTTGGAGCAGGACAAGGCTTAATTAAAATATCAAGTATTTTAGTTCCTTTTATAAATAGATTTCCTAAAAATACAAAATTATACAAACTAATGACTACAAAACCGGGCGAGGGTATGTAGTTTAGGAGGTGACTATATTGGCAGATATAAAAGTAAAAGATACAAAGAACAAGACTATAAAAACAATAGATAAAGGTATAATAGCAACAGAACGATTTAAAGATACCATTGTTCATACAAAAGAAAAAGCAGAAAATACTGGGGCAAGTGATGGCAATATAGTTGAAGATGGAAGTGAAAAAATAAAGTTTGCAACAAATAGAACAGTTGATGAAACGATTTATCGTACTAATCAAATTGGAAAAAAATCACTTGCTAAAACAAAAGATAATTTTATTAAATCAAAAATAAAAATCAAAGCATTTAAAAATAAAATGACAAGTAAGAAAGTACAGAAAACAGTAGAAAAAACAACAAAAACAGCCATAAAAACAAGTAAAAGTGTTGCTAAAAATACAAAACAAGTTGCAAAGCAGTCTGTTAAGGCTTCACAAAGAGCAATAAATACGGCAAAACAAACTGCAAAAGCAACCGTAAGAACAACAAAAGCAGTAGTTAAAGGTACTGTAACAGCCATAAAAGCCATAATTGCAGGAACAAAAGCACTTATTGCTGCACTTCTTGCGGGTGGGTGGGTTGCCTTAATAGTAATTATTGTAATTTGCTTAATCGGCTTATTGTGTAGTTCTATTTTCGGAATATTTTTTAGTAGTGAAGATACTGGAAGTGGGAGAACAATGAATAGTGTTGTTACAGAACTAAACAATGAAATGGCAACAAAAATATCAAATATACAAAAAGAAAACACTTATGATGATTATGTAATTGACTCTAACAGAGCAGAGTGGAAAGATATTTTAGCAGTTTATACAGTTAAAGTATCAAATGGAAATAATCAAACAGAGGTAATGACATTAGATGATAACAAAGTATCTATATTAAAAACTGTATTCTGGGATATGAATAGTATTACTTCCGAAGTAAAGGAAGAAATGGTAAATGAAGAACAGACTGAAAATGGAACACCTGTAATAAAGCAAGTAAAAAAGAAAATATTGCATATCAATATAACAAGTAAAACAGTTGATGAAATGATAACACAATACCGTTTTACTCCAATGCAAAAACAACAGTTAAATGAATTGTTAAGCGAGGAATATGCAAGTTTATGGTCATCTGTAATATTTGGTACTTCAGTTGGTAGTCCAAATATAGTTCAAATAGCCTTATCACAAGTTGGTAATGTTGGAGGTCAGCCATATTGGAGTTGGTATGGATTTACAAGTCGTGTAGAGTGGTGTGCTTGTTTTGTATCTTGGGTAGCAAATCAAGCCGGATATATAGATACAAATGTTATTCCAAAGTTTTCTGGTGTTATACAAGGAATTAACTGGTTTAAAGCCGTAGGCGAATGGAAAGAAGCAGGCTTTGTTCCAAATCCAGGAGATATTATTTTCTTTGACTGGGAAAATGATGGAAGTGCAGATCACGTTGGTATTGTTGAAAAGGTAGAAAATAATACTGTTTACACAGTAGAGGGTAATTCTAATGGAGATACTTGTAGGCAGAAAGAATATTCTATAAACAGTAATGTTATCTTTGGGTATGGTACACCTGCATATTAAAATTAAATGACTATTTCTAAATAAAAAAAGAAATAGTCAAATACATAGTAAAATATTTATTTTTAAAATGATGTATGTTAAAATATATCTAAATAAGATTTATCTAATATAATATGGCACAATATCTATCTTATTGTGTTTTTATATGATATAATTAGTATGTATTACTAATCGGAAAATAGTAATTTGTAAAGGAGGTATTTATGGGAATAGAACATTCGCAAAATTATT
>CAUWNG010000049.1:0-14736 GCA_963560005.1 uncultured Clostridia bacterium | reverse complement strand
ATGACGAGGGTGTAATACATTACTCCCTCTTTATTCAAACAGAATATTTATTCTGTAAGATTATCAAAAAATGGTTGCGGACGCCCTGAATTGCACAGGGGTTTGTGGGAAAGGAGCCCACCGTGACGCTTCTTCACTACACCGCATATATCTATGTAACATATTTCCACTTATATCCCCATGCAATTTTTCTTTTTCCTTTACAAACGTCAGCTATATGTCCGTTTTTTCTAACATCTCCCAATGTTCGTCCTGCCTCTCTTATTGAATTAAAGATTTGTAATAAATTCCCCTCTAAATCTAATTGTGCTACTTTTATACTGCAAGCGTTATCTTTTCCTTGTCTTTTGCCTTTCATTGTCTTGCTTAAATCTTCTTTTTGTTCTTCTGTTCTTATAAGCGAAATATCTCCTCTTTTTATGTGTAATTTTGTATGTTCTGACAAATTCATAACTTTTAAATTTTCTATTCTGTTATCTTTTTTATTTCCATTTATATGATGAACTACTTCATCTCTTCTTAATTTCCTTCCCAAGTATTTTTCCATTATTAATCTATGTTCATCAATATGTTTTCCATTAATTTTCATCCTTACGTATGGATACCTTAAACCATCTCCTTTATGATTTATATATAAACAAATATATTATTAGAGTTTCCCCTTACAAATAATTATCTATCTTAATTATTCAACCACCGAGAAAACAAGTCTGAGCATAAAGTTGCGACCTTTATACTTCTTGCCCCTTTCAAGCTCGTATGAGAATGACTACTCATAAATTTCACCCATCATTCAGATAATTGCTTTTTTGTATTAAATTTATCTAATACCCAAAATGTTCTGTAATTATCTCGTATTGAGCTACTTTAACCTAGTTATGTCTTATAGTTCCTTTTCAAGAACTTCACGAGAAATAGCCTTATTTAGCATTACCTACATTGCTTCATATTTGCTAAATATGAGTTATAGGCTTATTGTACACAGTACTGTCTATTGCGGCTACGACAATTCTAGTGTTTTATTAAGCGATAATATTTGCACATTACCCAGTATTGACTTTTGCATCTTCTCTACATATATTGCTATACATAGAAAGCAACCTTACAAACGTATCCGTATGTCTGACTACTTATCGGATAATTCCAAGCCGTATGATATTACGGTTTAGCACTTGGGTAATAATATATTTATTGGAGCTTCCTGTAAGGCTCAAACTTACTATTGTAGTTTACAAGACTACTGTTTTACCAGTTAAACTAAGAAAGCATATACAGGAATTGCACTATTGCCAACTAGTATGCAAAGGCTATTTGCCTCTGGGCAGCACATTTCCAGAAACCTTTTCTACTCTTGGTAGATAGGTAAATTGTGTAGATATGGATTTGCACCATATAATCTGGAACTAGCCTCCGCTTTTTTATATCCGATTTTTGTCATAATCAGGGGGTTAGTTAATGCTCACTGCAATTCTAAAAACGACTAACGGCTTTATTATGACTGCTAGTTAAATCTTTACCTATTCCGCCACTACACATTTATTTCACAATTCTTTAACTATATATTACATAGTTAGTAATTGTTGAAAACTAATCTAATTCAATATTTTCTATTTCTGCTCTTATTCTTAATATTCTTATATAATTTCCCATATATTTCTTTTGCTCTTTTAATAATTCCAATGAACAACTTGGTGTGAAGTTTAGTGTTCCTGCTTCATACTTCACTGTCATAGCATCAAGTTTATCATATCTTATTTTCACTTGTAGATATTCTGCTTTGAATCTTTCTTTGTAGTTTTCACTATTCATTAATTCAATTGTATCTTTTAATTCCATTCTAATTTTCCTCCTCAATTTTGATACATTTATTCTCAAATTTTTTATAAGCATCAAAGTATAATTCCTTTTTATCTCCATTATATGTAAGTTCATAATACATTCCATCTGATAAACTTGTACTTAATAATGCTTTATTATTTTGTAATGTTTTACAACTCCATACCACATATACTAAAAAACTTTCTATTTTATCTGTTTTATCTAAATGTTCTAAAGCATACTTTCTAACTAAATCTTTACATTTTTCTAAAAATTCTTCATTTCCCATTCTAATTTTCCTCCTATTTTCCTAAGTTCAGTATTGGTATATTTTCTCCCAAAGTTGTTGTTGGAAGTTGTCCATTCCATTTTTCTATTAATTTTTGTTGTACCTCTAATCTTTTAAGCTCTAATGTTTTTTCTGTTATTTCTTGATTTTGTTGCTTCATTACTTCTGCCTCTGCCTTTGCATTTTCAATTTTCTTTTCATTTTCAACCCTTGCTTTTTCTAACTCATATTTTGCTTGTTGTGTTTGTTGTTCTACAACTTGCTTTTTCTCTATTGCTTGGTCAAATTCTTCTGAAAAACTTAAATCTATCATACTTAATGATGTTATATTGATCCCTTTATCTTTTAGTTTATTTGTTAATGTTTCTTGTGCTAGATTTGATACTTCTTGTCTTTTGGTTACAAGTTCTTCTGCTGTATAATTTGCTATTGCTGATTTCATTGTTTCATATATTGCTGGTTCTATTATTATTGAATTGAAATCTTTCCCTACTTCTTTATATAAAATATTAGCTTTTTGCTTATCTACTCCATAATTTACTGCTATTTTTATATTTGACACTTTTTGTAGGTCTTTTGAACTTGCTTCCATTCCATATTCTATTTTTTGTGTTCTACAGTCTATTTTTACTATACTTTCTACGAAAGGCACTTTAAAATTTAATCCTTCTTGTATAGTGTCATCTTGTACTTGACCAAATCTTGTCTTTACTCCTACATAACCAGTAGGGACTGTTGTTATACTTGCAAAAATAATTATTGCAACAAGTATAATAACTCCTATTAAAGCTCCTAATAATACATTTCTTTTTTGATTTTTCATTTTCTTTCTCTCCTTTTAATCTTTATTTTTAAATATTGAACTTAAAATCCAAATAATAAATGCTACAGCTAGTCCGTGCCAATAAGTCCATACAAAACTTATTCCAAATGCCCATATTATAAATGAGCCTATTCCCCAAAACGCTAGCCCAGATAATCCAAAGGCTAATACTAATATTAAAATTGCTAATAAAATACTAATAAACATTATTTTTCCTCCTTTATGTTTCTTCATAAACTCCGTTTTCATCTTTCATTTTCTTTAGATATTCCTTAAATTGTTTGTCTGTCATATTATTGGGAATAAATCTATCTACTACTTCTTGAAAATCATATATATAATTGTCGAATATGTCTTTTGCTTCTTCTTCGGCTTTCCATTTTTGATAGCCTCGTTCCATTATGACTTTTACATAGTCCTCAAAAGTCATATTTATATGTGTAGGACAGTCTACTACTGTACTAAACCTACAATATTTTCCATTAGGTTGTTTTGCTATAAATCCACCCATAATTACTCCTTAATTATATAATCTAGCCCATTTACTATTTTCAAAGGTTTTAGATAATGTTTTATTTACTCTAGCACCTCTCATAAAAACATAAGGATTAACTAAATAATTGTTTTCTTTACCTGTTTTTACTTTTGCAAATATCTTTTTATCTACTAGCTCGTCTACTGCTCTTACTACACTTGTCATAGATATAAAATCACATTTTCTTTTTATATCATCTAAAGTCAATTTAATGCCATTTTCAAATGCTAAGTATCCTGTATCATATCTTATGTATTGTAACATCTCTAAACATACTGATATTTCTGTAGATGACATCTTTTCTCTTGCTAAAACACTTGCTGATTTTAAGAAAAACTTAACATACATTTCTGTTTTTTGTAATTCATCTGTATTTTTTAAATAATCTATTGACTTTTTCCTTACTATTCTGTCTCCTGCATTTAATTCTGCATAAACCCTTGACTTTTTCCTCCTAATATGCTACATATTCCATTTTTGATATGTATTTTCTAAAGAACATATACCAAATTTGGTATATATAACCCCGTTTCATATATCAAATTTGATACATGTTCACTTTCTCTTAATCCTTACTCTCTCTATGTTTTAAGCATTATTTTTCGAGTTTCAGTCCTCTTATTTCTATAATTCATTAATTCTTGTGCAAAAAAATAAAAAAGGTTATTAAGCAGACAGTTTTTTCTATCTGCTCAATAACCTAGCTAAGTTATTTGATTAATATTATTTTAACAAACATCTTACTAATGTCAATACTTCTTCTTGAAAGGTAACAAATGTTTCACTTTATTTTCATTAATAAACTCTTTTTACGAATTGGAAATTTTTAATGAGGTTACTACACCCCCCTAGCGACCTTATATTATAGGGGTAGGGGCTATATCTGTTGATATTACTACAATACACTCTATAAAATAGTAATCTTACTAAAGTAAAATGTAAATAAAATAACGCTATAGTTATTGATATTACTACATTGTAAGGCTTATCACATAACAATTATCATAAATCGTTGTAATCGTTGGTATTACTGGCTTTTAGGTATTATTCCTTATATATGAACTAGTAACATAATGTACACAATATACACAATACATATACTCCCATAATACCAATAAAACACATATATAATTCAATACAAAGCGATGATATAATGTATATCATACCACATACAATACATACTATTCTAAGTAATATAATACATGTTAAATAATATTTATAAAAAAAGCCTTGATAAAATATAGCAGTTCTACATATACTAAAAATAATAATAAAATATATTGAATTTATATTGACGTACGCATAAGCGTATGTTATAATAAATAAAAAAGGAGTGATGAAGAATGACAAATACAAATATAACAAGTTTTAGAAAAGATATATACAACTTGTTGGAACAAACTATTAAATATAATGAACCTATAAACATCTCAACGAAAAATGGAAATGCAGTCGTATTAAGTGAAGAAGATTACAACAATTTAATGGCAACATTAGAAATTGAAAGCAATAAAAAGTTAAAAGAAAAAATCGCAAAAGGAATGAAAGAAGATTTAAAAGACTGTGTTACAGAAAGCGAGGTTGAATGGTAGTAAATGTACGAAATAGTATATACTAAACAAGCAATAAAAGACATAGAGAAAATAAAGCAAAGCTCAATAAACAAAAAAGCCAAAAGCTTAATAGAAGTAATAAGAGAAAATCCATATCAAACCCCGCCACCTTACGAGAAATTATTGGGAGATTTAGAACGGTGCATATTCAAGAAGATTAAATATACAACATAGATTAGTATATCAAGTATATGAAAAAGAAAAAACCATAAAAATTATATCTTTATGGTCACATTACGAAAATATATAAGGCTAGAAATAGCCTTTTTTTAAATAAAAGTATTGCAAAATATAAAAAATATACTTGTAATGTAAACATTATTATTATATAATGCTATTGTTCCTTTATTACCTCCTAGGAAAGGAGCAGATTATGGACAATAATCAATTGATTGTATTCTTAGTAATGCTAGTAATAGTATTAACTAATGGGCACAATCACAAAGACCAAGACTAGGTGCTTTAAGTACATAGTAAAAGAGTAGGAAGCCTCAACAATTTCCTACTCTTTTTTGTTCCATTTTATTACCTCCATAAGGAGCTATGAACATATAATCAATTATAATATCAATACCGACCAAAGTATCAATATTTGTGAATACCATTAGCTATGCAAGTATGCTTCTATTCACTATCTATATATTACTACAATTTATAAAATATGTCAAATATTATTCAAAAATATTCGTAAAAAATAATCTTGCCATATCCTGTAAAATAATGTATAGTATTAGTATAATAAATAAAAAGGGGGGATAAAAATGGGAATAGCTTCGTTAGTTTTAGGTATTATATCAATAATAATTGCATTTGTTCCACTTATATGGATTTTATCAATTATTACAGCAATTACAGGCTTAATATTTGGCATAATATCATTAGTTAAAAAACAACATAAAGGTCAGAGTGTAGCAGGTATTGTATTGTGTACAATAACTATATTACTTGTTATTATTACATTGAATAGCAACTTTAGTAATACTAATACAACTACATCAACAAATATTGAAACGGGAAAACAAGAAACAATAAGCAATGAAGAACTAAGAAAAAATATTGTTATTGAAGCTTTAGGAATTGCAAAAAATGGCGATTTTATCATAAAAGTAACAAATAATAATAATATTCCAGTTTGTTTTTCTACTGTAGAAACTGTATTCAAAGACAAAGACAATAACTTTATGAAAAAAGCCAATACAGATAGTAGCTTTTTTGGAGTTGGTGCAAAGTCTGAAACTATAGTTTTTGACAATGGTTATAGTGAAGATTTTTCAATATATCCAAATTATGAATTTAACTTTGAGTTTGCTAACATTTATGATGACTTTGTTTATGATAATTTTGAAATAACTGCGAACAACACAGGCAATCAAATATCAGTGCAAGTAAAAAATAATAACGATACAGCTTTAAGTGATGTAAATGTAAATATTGTTTATTATGCTAATGGAAAAGTTGTAGGCTGTGAAACTGGATATTGTCAAACAACTACATCAGCAAATGGAACGGCTTACATAAATGTTGAATATCCAAAAGACTCTAAATACAACAATGTAAAATTTGATAATTACAAGGCTTATTTAGTACAAGCAAGTAAAGATTATTAAGCCAAAGCCCCTAAAAGGGGGCTTTTTATTATGAAAAAATATTAAAAAATTTTATAAGAAATATTGACACGTAATAACGTAAATGTTATAATATAAGTATAAAGTGAGGTGGTAATATGGAAGATGATAAAACAAGAAATTATAATAAAGAATATGAAAACGACAAAAAAAGAGATAAACGATATACTGTGCGTGTTCCTCTATATAAAGCAAAAGCACTTGATGAAAAGTTGCAAAAGGAAAATAAAACATATTCAAGTTTAGCATTAGAAGCTATTGAAAAATACTTGAAAAAAAATTAAAAAATTTATCAAAAAGCATTGACATATACGTAATAACGTAGTATAATATATTTAACAAAAGGAAATAAAAAAGGTATTAAGTACCCAAACGCCAATCTGATTACTTAATACCACGACAACACTTGAAAGATAAGTCTTTCGTATGTCTATATTTAATATAGCATACAAAAACCTATTTTTCAAGAGTTAAAAGAAAAATTTTTGAAAGGTAGGTTTTTTATTATGAAAACAAAAGTAAATTTATTAAATATCAAAGAAATGGGAATGTATCCAGGAGCAAGAACACGTTATACATTCCACGAATTAAATAATAAGAATGAAAGAATAGTAGTTGAATTAGGACATTGCGACGGCAACAGCTCACTTGCTAAAGAATGGAAAAAGAGAAAATGGATTGACAAAGACTTAGAAAGTTGGATAAGTATTGAAGTGTTTGCAACAGATGAAAAAGGTCAATGCTGGGGAAAATATAACCCACAAGAAACAGAAAACTATAAAATCAATTTTAAATGGGTTTTAGAAGATACAAAACAAAACAGAGATAAAATATTAACAGAAATAACAAAACTAGCATTTTAAGGAATATAAAAAATAAAAAGGTTACTGGGCTAATAGATAAGCCCAGAGCCTACAAAATAGAAAGGTTAAAAGGTGGTAAAAATGAAAAATTATGAAAATATTTATATATTAAAAGGAAGTTTGATAGAAGAACAAGCAAAGAATGAAATTGAAGAAATAACAAAATACTTTAAAGATGTAAAAACATTCAAAAACGAAGAAAGTCTTAATGGTTATCAAGGAAAAAAGAACTTAGCTTATGAAATAAAAGGAGAAAAAACAGGATACTATAATATAACATATTTTGAAGGAACAGAAAAAGACGTTATAGAAATTGAAAGAAATTTACGAATTAACGACAATGTAATTAAATTTATAACAGTAAGTTTTTAAAAGTTATTAACTTTGACAAGTAAGAAAAATATAAATGAAAGGAAAAAAACAAATGAAAATATATATAAAAACAAAAAATAAAAAATATTATATAAGTTTTAATAAAATACTAAGAAATATACTAATTATATTAGCTATTATAGGAATTACAAAATACATAAATGTTATGAATAACTATAATAACGTACAATTAACAAGATATGAACAATTTGTCGAATATGCACAAAAAAATGATATAGCAATCACACAAGCAAATTATGAAAGCTATATCAACAAATAAAAATATATATACATTGTATATATAACAAATTTTCTTACTTGTCAATACCAGAATTTAAAGGAGTGATAAAAAATGAGTGAATTAGTAGAAAAATGTATAAAAAATTCAATAGATAGAATAGAAAAGCCACGCCACAGAATGAATGTATACTCTTATATCTCCTACTTTTCAAAAAGAAACGACTTAACAATTGAGCAAGTAGACTATATAAGAGAACAAATAAATAAATATATTGACGAAAACTTTACAAAATTATTTGATATGAACTTTACAATAAATGGCGTAGCTATATAAAAAGGAGTGATAAAAAATGAAAGTAGCAATATATACAAGAGTATCAACACAAATGCAAGCAGATAAAGGCATTTCACTTGATGCTCAAAAAAACGAATTAATAGAATATTGTAATAAAAATAACTATGATTATGACATTTTTGAAGATGCTGGAATAAGTGGAAAGAGTATCAGCAAAAGAAAACAATTACAAAAACTTTTAAATAACTTACAAAATTATGATGTAGTTTTATGTTATAAACTTTCAAGAATTTCAAGAAGTGTTAAAGATTTAGCGAATATGTTGGATATATTTAATAAAAACAATGTGCGTTTTATAAGCTTAAAAGAACAAATAGACACCTCTTCTCCTACTGGCAAAATGCTAATATATATTATGGGCGTAGTTTCAGAAATTGAAAGGGATAACATAAGCGAATACGTAAAAATGGCTAAAAAACAAGAATTTGAAAGTGGCAGAATAACCGCAAAAGCTGTTTTAGGTTATGACATAGTTAATAAACAATTAGTTTTAAACGAACGAGAATGCCCTATAGTAAAGTTTATATTTGAAACATACAATAAGACACATAACTATTATAAAACTGCCCAAATCTGTAATAATAAAGGTTATAGAGGCAAAAAAGGCAATGAGTTTCATGCGTCGAGTATTAAAACAATTATACAAAATCAAATTTACTGCGGTTTTAATAATTTTCACAATGAAGAAAGCAAAAAAGGAAAGCACAAAGCAATTATAACAGAAAATTTATATAAAAAAGTAAATTGTATTGCTTAAAATTAGAAAATATTGTAAAATGGAGGTAAATAAAAAATGGGAGCTATAGCAATGAACGAAAAAGAATTATTGTTGATTGATACTATAAACAAAGAAAAGAAAAGAATAGAACTGAAGAAGAAAAGCAATGTCGTGTCAGAGAATTTAATATTGCTGACAAAGAAAACAAGCAAAGAAGTTGTATAAAATCAGCAGAAGAAGAATTGGAAAGATGTTTTTGCAATAGTTTTGAAAAATATGGCACACAAACGGCTATTTTAGGGTTATCTTTAAAAAGTACAAGAGATGATATACTTGCACATATTCCCGAAAATCGAATTGAATATGATTATTTGAATGAAAACTATGAAAAAATATTGAATAAAATCAAAAAAATATATATTAATGATGAAAAAGCAAAAATGCAGTTGCAACAAATTGAAATTCAGAAACAAATTGAACAAGAACAATTACAACGAGCAAAAGACGAAAAATTTGAAAGAACTTGCAATACTATCGGCTCAATATTAAAATGGAGTTTAATTATTATATTCGCACCAGTCATATTATTATTTATGTTTATTTCTGGCTTAGCAAAAGGAAAATAGAGGAATAAGACCTCTATTTTTTATCGTTTATTATTTTCTTTTTTATATACCTCTTATTTGCTTTTTAAATCAATTTTAAGACATTTTTTATTTTAGATATAAACTTATATTGTTTTAATATTTAACAGTCTAAAAAGTGGCTTAATTTAGCAAATTTCTAAATTTATTTTATTAGTTTGCACATTCCTTACAAATTATATAGTTTTCCTCTGTTTTTTCTTCTGTTACTTGATATAATTCGTTATTTTCTGTAAACTGTTTACCACATTTTTGGCATTTTTCAGTTATTGGCATATTGTGAGCGATTCTTTGGTTTTTATATACTTCAAAATTGCATTTTAATTTTGTGACATTAGTAAAAACTTTTTCCATAACTTCTGAAATTTCTGTGTTCAAATCTTTTTCCTTTAAATCTTTTTCTAGTTTCTTTTTACTCATAATCTTTTTCCTCCTCATAAACTACTCTATTTATATGTGGTAATATTATTTCTTCTATTCTATAACTTGATTTATAACTTCTGTTTTTACCTTTATATCCTTTCAATGCATTTTTCGCTTCCTGTAATGTTCTATAAAATGGTATTGGGTATTTATATGAACATCTTAAAAATTCTTCTGGTTTATTATTATCTATTACTCCATAACATTTATCTATTTGCATGATTCTTCCTCCATTTCTTTTATTAAATAATCATATAATTTTTCTGGTGTTGTTAAATCTATAAACTTCCCTATTTCTTCATCGAATACATCATCAATACTTACACTTCTTCCATAGTCTTGTTCATATAACCACCAACTTATTGTATCTTTATCATTAAATATATTTTCTAATAATTCTACTACTATTGTTTCATGTCCTACACATATACTTCCTGCGTTCATAAAATCCATTTCTTGATTATCTATGTTATCTCTAAATAATTCATTTATCTTATCTTGTAAATCGTTATAATCTCTTAGCCTTTTAATTATTTTTACAAACTCTTCTTTGCTAATCATTGCTTCTCCTCCTACTCAAAATCTTTTACTTTGATTTTGACTATAATTCTTTTGCCGCATCTATCTTGTAACTCTTGCACTGGTCTCCCTACTACTCCTTCACTATCTGCTGTACCTATTTGTGATTTTGGTTTCGTCTTTACATAGTCTACCGCTTCTTGTATTGTTCCTTCTAAAACTATTGGAACTAAATCTATATCAAAATAATTTGCAATATCTTCTACACTTTTTCTTGGTTGCCAATTATCTGCTACCATTACATCAAATAAGATAAAGTCTTGACCTGTCCTGTATAATCCACCTTTTTGTATCTTTTCTCCGTAACCTTCTCCAACAAGTGTAACTTCCATTTCTCCAAATTTTTGCTCAAATAATTGCTCGTTTACTTCTCCACCAAATAATTCTACTAATCTATTAACTAATAAAGCTGGTATTTGACCATCATCAGTTCTACTATAAAATCTTACTCTATGTCCGTCCCAGTATATTCTTATATTAGTTCCATCTATTTTCTCTGTGAATTGCCATTTGTTATCTTTTAAGTATTCTACGGTTTCATTTATAAACTTTCCTTCTACTAATTTCTTTGTTTTCTCATCTCTTTCAAAAAGAGTTTCTATTTTATGATATTCTTTTAACATACTTCTTCCTCCTTATTCTTTGATTTTAAATAACATTGGCGTTCCGTCGCTTACTGATATTCTATATATTTTATAATCTTCTTCATTTAATTTATTTCTTTTAAAAATACCTTTTAAATGTCCTAATTTCGCCCAACTAATTTTATTACTATAAAATCCTGTACTATTAAATATGTCTCCTGTATTCTTATTTATTGCAAAATATAATTCATTAACATTTTTCATTACTCTTTTACCTCCTTCAAATGATAATGTCTATTATCTCTATTCTTTATAAACTCATATACATATTGATTAGGATTTGATATTAAACCTTGTATCAAGTGTTTTAGCATTTCTTGCTTGTCCTTTATTATTCTTCTATTTGGTCTTTTGTCTAAGTATTCTTTAAATACTTGTAAAACATCTTCTTCTAATATTTCATCTTGTTTCATTAGATTTTCTATTTTATGTAAAAACATATCGTCTTCTTTATCAAAATGGCTTTGTTCTGGAATAAGGCTTTTTATTTTTTCTGTTATTTCATATCTTATTGCTCCTAATTTTCTTGCTAATTCTATTACATCTGAAAAATCTTCTTTTACTGTAACATTTAATACTTTATCTGTACTAGAATAAAGTATTTTCTTTTCTTCTTTATTTGCAATTTTATATTTTACCCCTTTTAATTCGCTATTCATTTTATTAGCATACCATTTTCTATTAGCTTCATTTCTAGCTTGCCTTATGCAGTCTTCTTTGTTGCAATATTCTTTTTTTCTGCCCTTTCCTGTTTGTTCAAATTCTTCTCCACAATATTTACATTTCATTTGTTAATCCTCCATTTTATAATCTTTTTTATCTAATTCTATGCTTTTTAAACTTTTTCCAGCTTTTATTGCTTGTATCATTGAATTTACTTTAGATAAATCTGTTTCACTTCTGTGTTCAACTACTATTGGTGCAGTTGCTTCTACCATTCCATGTCCTGTTTTCCCTCTAAATATTGTTGTAACTTCTTTTGTTTCTCCTACTTGTGCAGATGTAAGCATATTTTCTCTAATATAATCATCTATCATTAACATTAGTTCTTGTTTGCTTTCTTCTGGAGACATTAAATATTGATTATATGTAGATGTTGATATACCTGCAAATACACAAAAATTTTCTTTGCTTGGTGGATATTTCTTTTGTCTATTTATTTCTACCATCGCTTGTCTATAATAATCGAATACTATTTGTAATTGCTCTGTTGTATATTTTACTGGTTGTCCTATTAAATTATGTGGTCTTATCATTTCGTTTATTTCTATACTAGATAGTCCTTCTACTTCTTGCATTGTTGCTAAATGTGTTGCTATAATATCTAGTCTTTCATTTAAATATGCTGACAAATTGTTTTTATATTCTTCTATTATTTGATTTTCTCCTGCTCTTACAAGTTGTTCTTTCTTTTCTTGTTCTTGTATATGTTTATCTTTTGTTTCTAAGCTTTCTTTATATTGTTTCTTCCTTAATATCAACTCCTTTTAAAATGGTAATATATTATCTTGTGTATTATCGAATGAAAAATCATTTTCTGTTTTCTCAATTATATATCCCACATCTCTTACATTTTTTATTTCTATGTATTCTTCTATTCTTTTATTTAATAATGATATATGTTTTCTAATGATCCTTTTTAGCCCATCGTCCATATTTGTATTGTACAATTTCTTTACTATTTCTTCATACGTAACTACTTCGTTTTCGTGTTTATATAGTAAAAACAATATTTCCACTTGTGAATTAGTTAAATATATTGTTTTTTTATCCGTTAAAATTCTGTGTCCCTCAAAATCTATTGTCATCTTTACCTCCTAAAAAATTCATTAATTCTTTTTCACTTAAAAGGTATTTCTTTTCGTCTATCTCAAAAGTTAATATTCCTTTGTGTTTAGAAACTTTTATTAATTTCTTTCTCGTTAATTTTTTCGTTTTCTCAATTCCAAAAATATTAATAACTGTGGATTTTTTCATCAATCCTCCTCTGTATAAAACATAAAAAATATTCTTAATATTATTATTTCTTTGTCTGTCAATACTAACACCTCTTGGTTAGTATTAGCTTTAGATTTGGTTTGAATACTAAACTTTATATAAATTTTGTTCAAATTGCTCTTTGGTTAGTATTGTTTGTATTTCTTGGTTATATAATATTAAACCATTTAATGTATGTACCCATTTATCTCCATTTATTGCATTTCCAATTTCAAATATATAACCTCCATTCACATAGTCTCCGTACTTCTATTAAGTCTATTATATTTTTGCTGTATTTTTTTATATAGGGTTTGTTTATATATATTTCATCAACAATATTCATATCTGGTCTTTTCTTATCAAATACATACCATTTTAAATTTTTGTCAATTTCATCTAATTCAATTCTTTTTAATTTTCCTATAATTCCTTTATTAGTTCTTATAAAATATCCTACTTTTATTTCTTCCACTGCTATTCCTCCTAATTTTCTATTTATATTTCTAAAAAGGTAAATCATCATCATTGTCTTTTGAAAATTTTCTATATTTAATTTTTAATTTCATATCAGATAACCAATCTTTTATATAAAATTTAAATCGCTTAAACACACCCGCTGTATTAAAAAAATACTCTAAATCTGTATTGCCATAAGCCCAATGTCCTAAATATTTACCACAATCAGAACATATTATGTCATATTCTGTTGTTAACCCTTCTGGTATATTATATCCTCCTACTTCTTCATTTTTAGTTGTCTGTCTTTTGTGTTTACATTTTCTCATCTTCTCTACTCCTTTTCTGCTTTACTTTTAAAGTATTGTTTTATGCAGTTTTCACATTTACCTAGTGTCATACAGTCACATTTATTCAAGTCTTTACCTGTTTTTACACATATATCTTCTTCTATATCTAAAATTGCTATAAATTCTACCATTAAATCTATTTGTTTTTCTTGTTTTCTTATTATTAAATCTTGTTTTAATAACTCACAAGAATTTTCTCTATTATCTTCTAATTCTCTTTCAAATCCATTTTTCCAATGTTCATTTTCTTTTTTTAGTTTCTCTATCTCTTTGTCTTTTTCTTTTAGCATATTTAAGGCTGTTTCTATGCAATCTAATTCGTATCTACTATAATAATTATTGCAATTATAATAGCTATTAACATGTTCTAATGTTTCTATTGCTTTTTCTTGTTCTTCTGTCATTATAT
>CAUWNG010000048.1:0-14797 GCA_963560005.1 uncultured Clostridia bacterium | reverse complement strand
TTCTCTTTTTTTATTTTCAATTTTTTGAAAATTGAATTTACTTTTTCAATTCACCTTGGTTATTAAAAGAATAACTAATAGTTTTTTTATGGTTAAAAACTTACAAACAAAAAGTCAACTAAATAAAGGAAGGAGGTTTTTAAAGGTGAATAATCAAGAGAATATTTTAGATTTATATTATAATAAACATCTAAAGCAAAAGGATATTGCTAACATAGTAGGTGTTAGTAAACAATATGTTTCAAAAGTAGTTAACAGTGATAGTAGATGTAAAAAAGAAAAACAGACTCGTAAAGATAAAAATGCTATTACAAGAAAAGACTATATGAAAGAATATTTTAAAAATTATATTAGATTGAAGAAAGAAGATAATTCTTATGAACAATTAAAAGCATTGCAATATCAGGATTCATTAGAATTATCTTATTTTAATAGCTATATGAATGATTATGCTTTTGCAAAATATAATCCTAGTATTTATCACAGAGATAAAAATGGAAATTTAAGACTAAATAAAGGCATAAATGTTTGTAATGATGTTCCAAAGATTATTAATATGAATATACCTATCATAACTCAAAAGTACAAAAACTTTTATTGTTTTAGTAAATAATGAAATTTCTATGTAAGAAATGAGGAAAATTAAATGTTAATTATTTTAAAACTAAAAAGGGCTTTATTACGAAGAAAAAATGCAATTTTTTCGCAGTAACAAGAAAAGTTACCATTAAAGGTCTGTGCGACAAGACAACTGGAACTTTTCTTATTTTTTTGCTTTTTTGCACAAATACAAGTCCTTTTGAATATGAATTAGTATAACAGGAGTAATAGGACTCCTGCCTAAAAGGAGGAACTTGCTATGTGTGAAAAAGTTAATTTTAATGTTATTGAGAAAAATAAATATGACAATGTAGATGATATTACAAAATATATACAAGCAATTGTTAATAAATTAATTGTAAAAGAATTTGCGAATAGCATTGATTAAAACTACTTATTTTTGTATAATGTGGCTGTACAAAATGAGTAGTTTACCGATTGGAGGGTAAACTGATGAAAGTGGCAATTTATTGTAGGCTTTCTCGTGAAGATGATGACAAGCTTCACGAAAACGACGAAAGCGAAAGTATCCAAAATCAAAAGTCTATGCTAATTAATTATGCAATAGAAAGGAGTTGGGATATTTATAATATTTACTGTGATGAGGACTATTCTGGAATCGACAGCGAAAGACCTGAATTTAATAAGTTATTAGAAGATGCTAAAAACCATAAATTTGATATTGTACTATGTAAAACTCAAAGCAGATTTACTCGTGATATGGAAATAGTCGAAAAATATTTGCACAATAAATTCATTGAGTGGAATATTAGGTTTGTAAGTCCTGTAGATCATGTTGATACTTTAGACAAAGGAAACAAAAAATCAAGACAAATTAATGGCTTAGTTAATGAGTGGTATTTAGAAGATTTATCAGAAAATATTAGAAAAACATTTGATAGTAAAAGAAAACAAGGATTGCATATTGGCTCTTTCGTATGTTATGGCTATAAAAGAAGTCCAGACAATAAAAATAAACTTGTTGTTGATACGGAAGTATCTGATGTTATTAAATTAATTTTTAACCTTTATGAACAAGGAAATGGTGTTACTAAAATCGCTCAAATACTAAATGATAAAGGAATTTTAACACCTACTAAATATAAACAATCACAAGGAATAAATTTTAAAAATCAAGGCAAAAATATTGACTATTGGTGTGAATCTACCGTTAGCAAAATATTAAAAAATGAAGTTTATATTGGTAATTTGGTACAAGGTTATAATAGAAAGGTTAGCTACAAATCTAAAAAAATGAAGAATCAGCCTAAATCAGAATGGATTATTGTAGAAAACACTCATGAGCCTATTATAACAAAAGAACAATTTTACAAAGTTCAAGAACTTTTCAAAAGTAAAACAAGAAGATGTAAAAATGGCGAGGTACATTTATTTGCAAATAAGCTAGTATGCCTAGATTGTGGTACAAAACTTTATAAATGCCAAAATGATAGAGGTTACATTTACTTTTCTTGTAAAGGCTCTAAAAAGTTATATGGTACTTGCACAACTCATTCTATTGGTTACGAAAATCTAAAAAATTTAGTAACTGAGAAAATTAAAGAAAAAATATTAGTTTTTTACAATTTTGATAATATTTCTGATGATTTATTTGTTTCAAGTGATAACTTAAATAAAACCAAGTTGTTGCAGAAGAAAGTAGATATACTTTCTAAAGAAATGGAAGATATAAATAAAGCAATAAAAGAACTATATTTAAACAAAGTAAGTGGTAAAGTTCCAGAAGATGTATTTGATGATTTGAATTCTTCTTTTCTATCTGATAAATCAGCAAAACAGAAAGAATTAGAAAAATTCCAAAATGATTTATTTAATTTAAAAGAAAAAGAATTAAACAGTAAATTTATAAAAGAGCAAAAAGAAAAAATAATTAATCACTTCAAAAATTTCAAAGAACTTAATTATGATATTGTAAATAGTTTCATAGATTATATTGAAATTGGAGAAAAAAACAAAAAAACAAAATCACAAGATGTGATTATTCATTGGAATTTTTAGTATATTGTATAAATTTTACAAATTCTTCACATTGAAATCGTAGTAATTATTTTAATTTTATGATATACTATTTATAAATCTTAAGAAAGGAGTTAAAAAATATGGCAGATGTAAAACAGCGAATGCTAGATATTGTTAATTCTGTACCAGATGATTATTTCGATGGTTTAAAACCAACAGAAATGGTATTTAAGCTTATGTTTGAATATATAGACAGATATGGCGAAGATGAAACAACTATCATTCCAGGTACAAACAAGCATTTAACTAGAGAAACTATAAAAGAAATGCTTGAAAGTAAAAATCCAAATTAAAAGGAGGTTGATATAAATGGATTTTATGAAAAAAACTTTAAACCAAGTTGATGTACATGAAAATACTCTATATAATATTATTTATGATCTATTTTTCTTTGCAAAACTTCAAGAAAGTGAAGATAATATTAAAAACGGTAAAGTTTGTACATTAGAAGAATTAAAACAACATATCGATGAATTGGAGGCGAAATATGCAAATAATAATATCGGATGATGTAAAGTCTGCAATTACAGATATATTTGACTATTCATATAATATTTCAGCAAATTATGCAAGTAGAATAGTTAATAAAATATATGATACAATTTATGATTTACAAGATTCGCCTTACATTGGTAGATATGTCCCAGAACTTTCGGACAAGCAATATCGAGAACGAATTTGTGAAAAATATAGAATTATTTATTATGTTTCGAAAACGAATAATACAATTTATGTTAGATACATATTTTGCTCAAGGCAAAATCCTAATTCATTTTTTAAAGTTCATGAAAAAGAACTATTTAATTTTTTAAATCATTTATTTAGTTAAATTCTTTTTGGATATATTCCAACCCCACCCCATGGTCAGTATAATAGTCACCTAATCCTGCAGCTTTTATTTCTTCTGGGCAAAGTCCTTCTGTTAATTGATGCACTATTGTTCCAACCATTTCTAAGTGTGCCAATTCTTCTGTTCCTATATCATTAAGAATTGCCTTTGCTTTTTGGTCTGGCATTGCAAATCTTTGACTTAAATATCTAAGTGAAGCTGCAAGTTCCCCATCTGGACCACCATATTGTGATATTATAAATTTTGCAAGTTTAGCATTTGGATTTTTTATCTTTATTGGATACTGTAAAACTTTATTATATGTCCACATATTAACACTCATCTCCTTCCCATGGCCACCCGTCGTAAAAAAAGGAAGTAATTTTAAATGGGACTAAATCCCATCATTTCAATGTTTTGCTACACCTCAATTTAATTATTTGGTATGCTAAAATTATATGTAATACTTTTAACTTTTTTGTTTTCTATTACAATTTTATCAATTAATTTTAATATAATTTCCCTATCAATTTTATCTTTTTCTTTAAATTCTAAAACCTTATTTATATATTTTTCGATCTGCTCATCATCAATACTTATTTTTTCATCCATTTGCTTTTTCTTAATATCAGATAACATTGCATTTAACCCTTTTTCTTTCTCATCAATTTCTTTAGACAATTGTATAAAAAGTTCTGTTGATATAATATTATTTAACTTATCTTGATACATAGTCTTTCTTTTATTCTCTAATAAATCTATTTGTTTCTCAATTTCTAATGCTTGATTTTTCACTCTAGGTTGCTTAACTTTAAAGTTTAACTTTTTAGCATCTAAATATTTTTTTACATTTTTTCTTAAGTTATCAAGAACTATTGATATTAATTCATCCTCTCTTAAATATTGAATATTATTGCAAAATTTGCTACCTGCCTTTTTGTAGCTACTACAAACACATCTAAAATGTTTACAATGATTTTTATTATATGTTACCTTGCCTCCACAACTACAATATACTAGTCCCCTTAATAAATGTATAGTACCAGATTCATTATATGACCATTCATTTGATTTTTTATCTAACATTTTTTGTACTATATTAAAAGTATCTATATCTATTATAGGCTCGTGATTATTTGAAACTATAATATATTTTGAAGGATCTACTTTAACATTTTTCTTTACTTTATAATTTACTTTTGTATTCTTATGCTGTACTAAATCTCCAACATATATTCTATCTCTTAATATTTTAGTAATCATCGAGCTTGACCAAATATAACATTTCTTATTAGGATTTTTATAATTCGTAGTTTCTTCTTTATACTTTAGTGGTGTCATTATATGATTTTCATTCAAATAATCACATATCTGTTTCTTTGTTTTTCCTGACTTATACATTTCGAAAATTTTTACTACAAAATTAGAAACATTCCTATCAACTAAAACTTTATTTTTATTTTTTGGATCTTTCATATAACCATAAGGTTGAAATGACTTTATACTTTCTCCATTCATAGCCTTTGTCATAAGAATAGTTCTAACCTTTTTCGAAGTATCTTTTGCAAACATATCATTAAAAACTGCTTTAAAAGGTGTTATATCATTATTTGTATTATTAGAATCAAATGTATCAACATTATCAGTAATTGCTATATATCTTACATGTTTAGATGGAAAATACTTTTCTATATAATATCCTGTGTCTATGTAATCCCTTCCCAATCTTGATAAATCTTTTGTTATAACCATATTAATTTCTTTATTTTCTATATCAGAAATCATTTCCTGAAATGCAGGTCTATCAAAATTAGTTCCACTAAATCCATCATCTTTATATACTTTTTTTATTTTCCAACCTTGTGTATTAACAAAACCTTGTAAAAATTTTAATTGATTTTCAATACTTTCAGATTGTTTACTGTAATCTACTTTTTCATCTTCTCTTGAAAGTCTAAGATAAACTGCTATATTCCAATTTATATTGGTAATTGCCTTTTCTATATAGTTATTATATAACTCTATCATTATTTTCTCCTTTCTTTGAGCAAAACTTATAATAACTATCTATCAATTTTGTCTGCATTGTAACTCTATTTGCCTACATTTGCAAGTTATATTTTCAATATTTTCGTTTATCCATTCTTGAATTAAATTTGTTAATTCTTTTCCTTCTTTTGTATATATTACTTCAAAATCGTCACTCATTTTTTCACCTCTAATAAACTATATGCTTTAAAAAAAATTTGATTACATCTTCCACTTTATCCTCTTTGGTACATCTGCACCTACATTAATTCCTTTTCTCAATACATAGCTTTTACTTCTTTCATTATATTTATAAATAGAAGAATTCCAATCTCTGTATGCCCTATTATTCATGGGTTTATTTCTTTCTGATAATTCCAAACTTGCCTGTATGTGCATTTTTCTAACAGAATCATATTCATCAACTTTCTTTTGATTTCTTTTAGAATAAATATATTCAATAGTTTTCTTTTTATTATTTATTGTACTTTGCTTTTTTCGTTCTTCTTTTTCAGTTATATATCTATCATCTTTAGTAACTATTCGTGATACAGTATATTTTGAAACATTAAGTGCTTCTGCAATTTCTTTTTGCTTTTTATGTTCTACAAAATATAAATTTAACACCTGTTCTTTAATATTCACTTTTAACACCTCTTTATTTCATTTATATACTGCAACTTTTTACTAACACTTTTTTTGCGTAGAAATACTAATAGAGTTTTCGCTCTATTTCTTATAGTACTTCTTTATTAAACTATTTTCCTTTTAAAATAATTTTTGTTAGCTTTCTTACTTCATTTGTTCCGAACTTTTTTCTTAGCATTTCCATTTCACTTTTTATAGCTTTAGGTGTTATCTCTGTTGCACTATTCTGCAAAGTATGTATAGCAAGTTGCATATAAGAAATAGCATCTTTCCACTCTGTCAAATCTTTATTCTCGGACTCCATATTAGTACACCTCCCTTGTTTTAGGTTTCTACTAATAGAAGTCCAAGAAGTATCAAAATTTTCTCATTTTTTTAAAAATTTTTTAAAATTTTTTAATTTTTCTATTTTTTCTTAGTGTTTCGTATATCTTCTCTTGTATATTTTGATTAAGATCTTCGTCAAATTTCGAATTTATATAAGAATTTCTTTTTATTAAAGGCTCATAATCATTTATTATTTTCAATATCTCCTCATCAGTTAAATCAAAATTGTTAAATAACATCTTTATATCCTCCCAATAAATTTTTTCATTATTAAATCTAAAGCTTGATTCTTTAATCTATAAGCAGTTGCTAGACTAATATTCATTATTTTAGCAACTTCACATATATCTTTTTGTTCTTTATACAAATAAAAGAGCATCATCTTTTCTTTTAAAGACAATGCTCTTACAATTTTATATAATTTTTCGTTTGATATTAATTTTTCAAATTCAATAGCTGATTTTAGCTCTTTATCAAATTTGTTTATTAGTGTGTCAAATATTGACTCCGAATCTTCTAAATTCAATTCAGAATAATCTAAATGTTTTCCATTTATAAATTTATAATTATCTCTTATATATTTTCTTCTTACATTTATAATTAGTGTTTTTAAATATAATTTTTCTTCATTTGATAATTTTTCTAATAAATAATCCTTTCTCTTCATTTAACATATTCTCCAATTCTTAAAAATTGGACAAATGTCTAAAAGTAAAGAAAGAATATTAACTTTTCTTTTACTTTTTCTACATAAATACTCTATTACATATTGGCATTCCTCCTATAAAATAAAGTCTATAAATAAAACATTGTATTAATTTTCACATCAGTTCTTTAATTATTTATCTAGTGTTAATTAATAACTTCCTTTACCTATAGACCTATGTCCTAGAGCATATATTAAATGAATACAGTACTATTTTCCATAGAAGTGGTAAAAAATAGTAAAAATTACCACTTTTTACTATTTTTTATGTAAAATCACTTCTAGAAGTGTTGAAATATATAGGGTTTGGTGTTATAATAGTTATGAAGTTTGTTTTAAATAATAAAAAGAGGGATGAAATGGTAAAAGTCATAATTGCAGAGGACGATGAAAGGCAGTTACAAAATTTTAGTAATTTCATAACAAATGAAACAAATTTTGAAATAGTTGCAAAAACAACTAATGGAAAAGATACAATAGAAAAATATTTAGAATTAAAACCTGATGTACTCTTTTTAGATTTAGATATGCCTAATATAAACGGATTAGGTGTTTTAAGAAACTTAAAAAATCAAAATGATAAACGAAACATAATAATAACATCACAATCAAAAGAATTAATTTCAGACTTATATGATTTTGAAAACATATACAGGCTTATGCCAAAACCTTTCAAATTTGATCAAGCTATAAAATCTGCAAAAGAAATATATTTAGAAAATTCTTTAGTAGCTTCGAAAGAAAGAATAAAAAATATTTTAGCGAAATTAGGTTTCAATCCATCTGTTTCGGGAACTTCTCACTTTATAGAATTAATATTTATTAAATATCAAAGAAGAAACAAAAAACTATCTCTAAAAGATTTATACAAAATTGTTTCGACAGATGCAGGATTACTAACTTCTACTAGTGTAAAATGGAGTATAGAAAATGCCTTATCTAGTGCAAAAAGATTTATGGATAAGGATTTACTATACTCCATTTTTAATGATTATCATCCTGCTTTTGAAATTACTATATCTTATTTAAGTGATTTAATAGTGAATTATTTAGAAAGAGTTAATAAAGGCTAGATTTAGAGCTAGTCTTGCATTAACTTATATCTCTTTTGAGTCTTCTTAATGTTTTTCCAACATCTAATCTAGTATGTATTATTGCTAAAATTACAACATTTTTTCCTTTTATGTGATAAAATATTCTATGCTTTTTATAAATCATTTGCCTTACTTCATAGTCAGATATATAGAAATTAGTTTTCTTACCTATTTCTGACATAGTTTCTAAAATGTCTGTATAATCAACAAGTTTTCGCATATAAGTCTTTGCAGTTTCTTCTGTTCCCTCTCTTGCCTCGTCTATAAATTCTGTAATATGCGAAATTGCATTATCAGTCCAAACTACCATTTATCAATAATCTCCTTTACTTCATTACTGGTCTTTGTATTTCCTGATTCCATATCTTTAATGCCTTTTTGAATTTCTAATTGTGTATATAGTGTATATAGTATTTCTTCATAACTTGTTTTATCGTCTATATTTTGGACTGTATTTAATATCAATTGTTTATCGCTCATATACATCTCCTCCAATCTATTTTTATTTTACCATACATTTTGTTATTTTACTATATTCTCAAGCAATTTTCATTTGATTTTTTGAACTCATCAATTTTTTGACTATTATTTTAAACAAAAAAGATAGTCAAAAATAACTACCCCCATATCAACACATTCATATTTAATTTTATTGATTAAATAAAAACTCCTTTAAAGCACCATTTACTAATCTTGTAAATGATATTCCTGTTTTTTTGCTATATTCGTCTAACTTATCAACATTTAATTTTCTTAATCTTACTGCCCTATATGTTACAGTTTCATTTTCTTTTTTTCCATAGAAATTCGGTTTATTTCTTTTTATATATTCTTCAATTGCAATATTCATAATTTCACTAATTGTAGCATCATAAACTTTCTCAGATAGTTCTTTAAATTTATTATAAATACTATCATCTATATTTATTGTCTTGGTAACTATTGGGTTGCTATGTTTGTATAATTTATCTCTTATTTCCATTTTTTCCTCCAAACTATGGGTAAATTATACAATTTTTTAGCCCTTAATAATACTTGTAATATTTATTGTAGTTTACAAGTGTTTTTACTGGACTTATTCGTAAAAAAATTGTATAATCCATATTGAAATTTAACAGAATTTCAATATACATTATTTTCAGGAAGGAGGCTTATTATGCATATTTCAGAAAAATTGAAACAATATATTTCTGATTCTAAAATTGTCTGCGAGTCTAATATTATAATTACTAATTTAGAAAGTATTGAGCTAGTAGAACTTTTAAATGATAATGCACCTAATATAACTTTAAATGATAAATTAAGTAATGATATTTTAGATTTAATTAACAAGTGGAAGTCCTGTGATATTACTAAATCCAGTTTATTCTGCATTATGAACTATTATTGCCTTAGGTTAATAGAAAATGATAACAAGCAATATTCTGCTCAAATGATTTTCCCACTTTTCAACAAAGACAATAAACTTTTAGGCTTAATTATTTTATTTAGAACTAATAAAAATTATATTATTAGTTCTGCAAAACCTGCAATTACAACTGCTAACTTTATTAATAATTTTATAAACGAGGAGAGTTGATTTTATGAAAGAAAGATTTATGAGTGCTACTGACATTGAATACACCAATACCATTATGGATGAAAACAGAGATATGCTATTTGCTTCAGAAGATTACAAAAAAATTAATAATCAAATGACTGCATTGAATGATAAAATTGATCAGATACCTGACGAGTATAGAGATATGTTTTCAGAATATGATCACCTATTTCATAAGGCTTACGAATATGAAATTTGCTTGATGTTTTTTATTGGCTTAGACAAAGGTCTAAGTTTTAAAGAAAAAAATTAGTCTCCTTATACAAATAATATAAGGAAACTAAATCAGATTTATAATAGAGATAAGCTTAAATTGGCTTATCTTTATTAGCTAAATATTCTTCTAATGCATTACTAATAGACATATTTACAAGTTTATAAATAGAAATATTATACTTGTCTTTTAGTTTATCTAATTGCTCTACAAACGATTCTCTTATAAAGAGTGTATGCTTAATAGAAATCTCACTCTTTGGTTTAATATACATTTGTATATTTTCTTTTTCAATTAATTGTTCTATACAGGCATTAATGAGTTGATTAACTGATGCACTAATTTCATTTTTTGAGATTTCTTTTAACTTTTCATATAATCTGTTATCAATTTCAACGGTTTTTCTTACTATTTTTTCTTTTTTATAAAACCTGTCAAATACGCCCATTATTTCACACCATTTCTTTTTATTCTATTTTGTATATTATAACGATGTAAAATAAGGTTTTTAACCGTATTTAGGTACGGTTTTTTGTTTTTATCTTTATATTTAAGATATACATATTTTTTATAAAAGGGTTGTGCCAGATACGACACAACCCTCCACAAGACAAATAAATAACTGTCATCTTGTTTGAAGTTAAAGGTCTAAACTAATCAGTTACATTGTTTTCTGAAGTATTATTACTTCAAGCTGTAATAATATCTGATACCGCAATCCCAACCATCTTGGTACTTGCCATTCTGGTCAAGTACTTTAAAGTAAATCTGAACTTTTTGTCCTTTTTTTACTGTTGTGCTTACAGTATCTCCATGTTTATCTGCTTGACAATTTGATGCCGGCAGGCCTTTTTTATACCGATTGAGCTCGGCCAAAACCTTGCCAGACGATGCATCCCGGATTTGAACAACAACATATCCATTTTTCCCGTTAATGATACCAAAACAGGTATGGATAGTCAGTTTACCAGCTTTTCCCATAGTTTTTACTGGTGTTAAATTGTTTCCCTCCATTGTGAACGAGCCGACATACTTATAATCAGCTTCGTTCCATGTCGAAGTACCGCTTATTTCTGCTAATGTGCTTATTTCAGTCGCCCCTTTATTGTCTTCTGCTGCAAAAGCAACGGTAGACATACCAAGGCATAAACACATTGCCATAATAATTGCTAAAATCCGTTTTTTCATTCTAAAACTCCTTCCTACAAGACCTCTAACTTCATGTGCAAAATGTTTATGCACATAAATATTATATTATGTATATCAATGTTTTTCAATAATACAGAAAGTAACTTTTTGTAACCTTCTTTTATTTTAAATATTCTTCAATTATTTCCCAAATTTCTGGTAACTCCATATCTTTACACCAATTAGAAACCCCTCCTAGTTCGTATTTTTGTATTAAGGTCAATTTTTCTTTATAAGAATTTACATCTTCAATCCATATTTCTCTATTGTATCCGTTTTCTTCATACTTTACATACTTCTGTCTTGTAATCTCATCCCATTTTATATCTGCATCAGAAGGTATATTTTCAGAAGTATTTTTCATTGAAACCACTTTACTTTCTATAAGTTCACCATCTTTCGTTATCCATATTCTAGAATAAAAAGGTAGACCTAAAACAATTTTTTGAGACTCAATTTCTTCTGTTTCAATAAACTTATTTAGATTTGTTTTGACCCAGCCATATCCAGATGTTGTACCAGGTTCAACACTTGCTTCTCCATATTGATCGTACGCCATAAAAATTATATAATCTGACACATCACCTAAAACATGCCTATCATAACACATAGACCAATCTTCTGCCCCATCAGGTGCTGTTACATCAACAGTTGTTTCCTTGTCTATTGCGTTCATTCTTGGCTCTAATTCAATAATAAATCTTGAAAACACTTCTTTATCTTCTTTATACATATTTTCAAAATCTATATTTATCCCATCTAGTTCATATTTTTTTACTAACTCTATAATTTTTATTATTAAATTCTGTCTCATTTCATAATCATTTAATATCTTTGAGGTTAGTTCTTTTTGAGAATCATTAGAGAACATTGCCCATACTTCATATTCGTTATTATGAGCCCAATCTATATATTTTTCCCCTCTAATTCCTATATTAGTTTTTATATCGCCATTATTATCTAGTATAAAGAATGATGGAGATACAACATTCACCCCTTCAAATTTCTGTCCACTTCTATCTGGAATCCTTTCTTCACTATAAAAATAATCCCAGAACATATCTACTTTTTCTATTCGTTTATTTTCTGCTGTTTTGGTTGTTGCAAGAATTTCTATTTTTTCTCCAATTGCAGAATTTTCTATATAACCAATTTTTCCTTTACTTGTTCTTATTTCCGTCCATGAGTCATTTTGTTCTTCTATTATCATAACTTCTTCGTTTTTTTCTAGTTTATCAATAGTTCTGCTTAAGTTTCTAATTCTACTTTTTAAATGTGTATTTCTAGTCAATACTCCTTTAATTTTATCCCTATCTTTTGTATCTATAATTACAGTATCAGTTTCAGAAATATATATACATGTTGCATCATATGCTTCTTGCAAATCTGAAAAAGGTATGTATAGTACACCATCTAATTCAACCGGTACTTGTCTCTTACCAATATTGATATCATTTAGCTGTGTTTGACCATTATTTTTATCTATTGTTACGATGTTAGAATTATATGTACTTATTACTTTATTGTATTTTTCATCTATATAAATATGTTTATCAAAAAAATTTTGTATATCATTCATTGATAAATATATTGTATTATCATTTATGTACACTCTAGTATTATTTTCTTTTAAATAATCAGTTACATTACTATTATTTATTATAAGATTAGTCATATCCGTTATTTCTTCGTTTTTATATCCAGGTATTAGTTTCTTAACTATAAATATTATTCCGAGTATTATTAAAATAATTAATACAATTACAACTATTCTTGGTATAATCTTCTTCATATTTTCTCCCTAATTCATCTTTTCTTATAATTTTCTCCATAATTCATTTATTTCCTTTATAAAGTAACAAAAAGTTTCATGAAAATTCGATTTTATGAAACTTTTTGTTACTTTGACCATGTCTTAATAGAGAGGTGAAAAATCCAATGGTAAATCTTTTAATATCAGACAGTAATATTGACTATATAAAGAAATTAATGCATATTATTAACTCAACTTTTGACAATGTCAGAATTTTTGATATATCTACTAGCACTTATGAAACTTTAGAAATTTTAAATAATTCAAATGATATTGACATTGTATTATTAGAAATACAGAATTCTTTTTTTAATAATACAAAAATAATTGAGCAATTATCTAAAAAAGAAAAATATACAAAATCAGTTATTGCATTAACTAATAGCTCTAATTTAAATAAACTTGTTAAATCATTTGAATTAAAAATGATTTATAATATACTTTATAAAAATTCAGATTCTAAGTTATTAATTGAAAATATAAATAAATTAATTAATGAAAAATCATTAAATTATAATATAAAATCAATTAGAAGTAATGCTTCAAAAGAATTAACTTCTATTGGATATAACCTTTCACATGTTGGAACTAAATATTTAATTGATGCTATAGAAATATCATATTGTCATAACAGTAATCTTACCAAAAACCTTAATAAAAATATATATCCTTTAATTGCTAAGAGACATACACAGACCATTAATAATATAAAAATTAGTATAAATAGAGCAACGGAAGCAATGTACTATAACTGTCATGAAACAATTTTAGTTGATTATTTTAACCTCTCCACAATTCAGAAACCAAACATAAAAACTGTCATTGATACCGTAACTGCTAAACTTATTATTAATTAATTCATAAATAAATACTACTTAATTTTCTATTTTATAAAGAGGCTGTGTTTAGAACACAGCCTCTCCCCAGAACAGCTATACACTAGGTGCTCTAGTTGAAACTAGAAACCAAAACTATTTAGTTCGTCAGTTGCAATTACTTAAGCCGATAACTATAAGTAATTTTTACCAGCTGGTTGTCATCATACAATCCAGTATTGGCATTAAATGCTTTAAAATAAATTTGAATTTTCTGTCCTTTTTTGACATTCAAACTACTAGATACATGGTTTTGAATGTGCCAAAACTCATATATCGACCACTCTTTTAACACTTTTTGAGTGTTATGGTCTTTAATTTGAACGATCAAATGGATGTTTTTCATTTCGCCTACAGCTTGAACATCGTCCAATCTAAGAGACAAACTACCAGTTGCTCCAATAGTCTTTACTGGAGTAAGATTATTCCCCTCCATTGTAAATGTACCAACCTTTTTGAAACTGGTAGATTTACCCCAAGTTTCAGCTGCAAATGGGACAATCTCACCGTTTGCAGTATCAGAAATCTGATTTTCTTCAACTACATTTTCAGCAGTGTTCCCCTCCAGACTTGTTTCAGGTGTCTCTGCTGCAAAGGCAACAGTAGACATACCTAAACACAGTACTGTAGCTAATAGCAATGATAATAACCGTTTCATTGTGTAAAAACTCCTTTCGTTATAAGACACGGTTTCTAGCTTCCTGTGCGAAAGATGCACTTTTATTAGTATATAACAAATTGAATTCATCTTCAATATTAGTCTCTGTAACTTTTTGTAACCTATGAAAGAAATGTGATAATGTCTTAAGTAATGAAATAAGAAAATGTCCCAACC
>CAUWNG010000047.1:0-15347 GCA_963560005.1 uncultured Clostridia bacterium | reverse complement strand
GTATACAGACAGAAAATACAAAAGTAGAAGATAAATTTGGAAATGTAGTAACAATACCAAAAGGATTTGAAGTAGTAGAACAAGAAGGAACAACAGTACCAGAAGGAATAGTTGTGCAAGATAAAGCAGGAAATCAATTTGTATGGATACCAGTAGGAATAGTGTATAAAGATGCTACAAAAAATAATTATAGTGACATAAGATTAGGAAGATATACATTTGATGAAACAAATGGAACACCAACACCAGTACAATTAGCATATACAGACAATAATCCTAAAAAATATGAAACAGAAATTAAATTAAGACAAGAAGGTCAGAGCTGGGATTATATAGAATATGTCACAAGAGCGAATCCAGATGGTATATATGGTATAGATGGTATAAATGCTATAGCAAAAGATTTAGTCGAATTTGTAGATAGTGTAAAATTGAATGGAGGATATTATATAGCAAGATATGAAGCGAGTTATGGAAGTGGAAGTAGTGTAGCAGATTATAAGCCATTATCAAAAGTTTCAACAGCTACAAATTTTAGCACATCAACAGTGGGAAGTTTATGGAATAACGTAAAACAAATAGATGCAACAAAAATAAGTAGGAATATGTATGAAAATGATAATAATGTAGGAGTAGAAAGTGATTTGGTAAATAGTTATGCCTGGGATACAGCAATAGTATTTATACAAGAAATGGGCAATACTAATTATGCAAATAAAAGAAGTGTAAATCGTACAATAGCAAATACAGGTATTACTGGAGATAAAGTATGTAATATTCATGATATGGCATCAAATTGTCAGGAATGGACTACAGAATATTCTACAGCCACAATAAAAGGTGGAAGAGATAAGACACCTTGCGTACAAAGAGGTGGTAACTATTATGAATCTTGTTATACAGCTAACAGACAATATCATTATTCTGACTATGGTGATAGTCAAATAACATTTAGATTAGTAATATATTTTAAATAAAAAAATGTGATAATATAAAAGGTAGAAAAAATTTTATAATTTAAAAAAATCTAGTATAAGATTTTCACTCTTTGGAGAAAATATGTAAAAAAGCATATACAAGGAGTGGAAATTTTTAGCATGGAATATAAAGTTTTAAATATAAATGGAGCTGTTTTAGATAAAGCACATTTAGAGCAATATTTAGAAAAATTAGTATCAGACCATCTAATAATTAATAAATCAAAAAAGGAAACATATCCAATACCAAGGCTTAAGGAAAACTTTGAATTTATAACATATATATATAATTTACTTAATGAACATATAAAATTAAAAATACCAATTCATCCAGCAGGAGAATGGATTTTAGATAATTATTATATAATAGATGAAACTGTAAAATCTATTTGTAAGGAGTTAACATTAAAGAAATATGTTAACTTTTTAGGAGTGTCTAATAGTGGATATTATGGATTTGCAAGATGCTATGTGCTAGCTTCAGAAATAATTAATTATACTGATGGAAAAGTAGATGCTAAAAATATAAAAGAATTATTGGAAGCATATCAAAGAAAAAAAAGTTTGAGCATGGACGAAATATGGAATATAAGTATATTTATGCAAATTGCGTTAATTGAAAATATAAGGGAAATATGTGAAAAAATATATTCTTCTCAAATGCAAAAATATAGAGTTGAAAATATAATTGAAAGACTTGTAGAAAATAAAAATAAGGAAGAGTTGAAATTTAAATATATAGGAGAGTATAAAACACAAGTTAAAGAAATAGGAGAAAAATATCCATTTATAGAATATATGGCATATAGATTAAAATCTTATGGTAGAAGAGCATATCCTTTTTTAAATGTACTTGAAGAGCAAGTAAATAAAATGGGATTAGATTTATTTGAAGTTATTGAAAAAGAACATTTTGATATTGCTGTAAAAAAGGTATCTATGGGAAATTCAATAACAAGTATAAAAAACTTAAATAGAATAAATATGATTGATATATTTGAAAAAATAAATGGTGTAGAAGATATATTGAAGCAAGATCCAGTAAATGTTTATGATAAGATGGATTATAAAACAAAAATATATTATAGAAATAAAATTAAACATATATCTAAAAAAACTAAAATTTCTGAAATATATATAGCTAAAACATGTTTAGAATTAGCACAAAACGAATATGATGGAGAGAACCAAAAGCAGGCTCATATTGGATATTATTTAATAGATCAGGGGGAGAATTTATTAGAAGAAAAATTAACTGGTAAAGAGTCAAATAAAAAGAGTTTTAATCAAAAAGCAAAAATGTATATTTATGGAATATCAATTTTATCAATTTTAATTTCAGGCTTATTTACTATATATTTAGAGAGTCAAATTTCAAACATAGTTATTAGCATAATTGTAGGATTATTATTAATTATTCCTAATCAAATAATGATACAACAAATAATGCAATATATATTGGGGAAAATTGTTATACCAAAACAAATTCCTAAACTTGATTTTCAAGCAGGGGTACCAGAAGAATATGCTACATTTGTAGTAATTCCTACTATTATAAAAAACAGAAAAAGAGTAGAAGAACTTATGAAAAAGCTAGAAGTGTATTATATGGCAAATAAAAGTGAAAATATATATTTTGCATTATTAGGCGATTGTTCATCTGGAAGGAATAAGGAAGAAAATTTTGATAAAGAAGTTATAGAAAGTGGAAAAAAATTAACAAATATTTTAAACAAAAAGTATTCTAAAGAAAGTTTTCCAAAATTTCATTTTTTATATAGAAATAGAGAATGGAATCCAAAGGAAGAATGTTATTTGGGCTGGGAAAGAAAAAGAGGATTATTAAATCAATTTAATGAATATATTTTGGGAAATTCAAAAAACACATTTAAAGAAAATACAATAGAAGATGCAAAAGAAAAAATTCCAAAAATAAAATATATAATTACATTAGATGCAGATACAGATTTAGTACTTAATTCTGGTATAGAGCTAATTGGAGCAATGGCACATATATTAAATAAACCAATATTAAATAACAATAATAATTTAGTTATTTCTGGTCATGCACTTATGCAACCAAGAGTGGGAATTAATTTAAGTGCAATAGGTAAAAGCACATTTACTAAAATTTATGCAGGTAGCGGTGGAACGGATGCATATACTAGTGCTATTTCTGATACGTATCAAGATAATTTTGATGAGGGGATTTTTACTGGAAAAGGAATATATGATTTAAAAGTTTTTTCTGAAGTACTTAATAATGAAATTCCAGAAAATACAGTATTAAGTCATGATTTATTAGAAGGAAATTACTTAAGATGTGGTCTAGTTTCTGATATATCATTAATGGATGGATATCCAGTAGGATATAATAGTTTTAAAACAAGGCAACATAGGTGGATACGTGGAGATTGGCAAATTATTTTATGGTTAAAAAAACACATAAAAAATCGAAAAGGAGAAGTAAAAGAAAATCCATTAAATGTTATATCCAAGTTTAAAATATTTGATAATCTTTTAAGAAGTGCTTTTGAACCAATAGTAATTTTATTAATTGTTATACTTTCAATAATAGATATAGCATACAATATAAATATTTGGCCAATTATTTTATTATTATTAATAGCTGTTATAACTCCTACAATTATTGATTTTGTTAATAAAATAGTATTTAAACGTGAAGAAGTAAAAAAACAAAAAACTTTTACAAAAACTATATCAGGAATAAAAGCAAGTTTTATTAGGGGATGTTTATCATTAGCTTTATTACCAGATAAAGCTTATATGAGTATAAATGCTATTATAAAAACTCTTTACAGAATATTAGTTAGTAAAAAACATTTTTTAGAATGGTTAACTGCGGAGGAAGCAGAAAAAAATGCTAGAAAAGATTTAAAATCTTATTATATAAATATGTTACCAAACGTGATATTTGGAATATTAGGAATAATTTATGCAATTTATATAAATGAAATATTTATTAAAATTGTATCAATTGTATTTTCTGTTTTATGGTTAATAGCTCCAATAATTATGTGGAATATGAGCAAAGAGGTTAAGCTTAAGCCTGTTGTAGAAGAACTTTCGAAAGAAGATAAAGATTATTTATATCAAATAGGTAAGAAAACATGGCAGTTTTTTAAAGATAATTTAAATTCAAAAGGTAATTACTTGCCGCCAGATAACTATCAAGAAGATAGAAAACCAAAAATAGTTTATAGAACTTCTTCAACCAATATTGGATTAGGATTATTAACAGTTATTTCTAGTTATAATTTGGGATATGAAGATTATGAAAATACTATTAATTTGTTGGAAAAAATGATAAACACAATAATGTCTATGCAAAAGTGGAATGGTCATTTATATAATTGGTATAATATAGAAAATCTTCAACCATTAAATCCTAAATATGTTTCTTCTGTTGATAGTGGGAATTTTGTTGGATATTTATATACATTAAAAGGTGCAATAAAAGAAATTAGTAATACAGGAGCAAATTCAAACTATAATTTGCAAAAGGAAAACAAAAAAGAAAAAATAGAAGATCTTATAAATAAGATAGATCAATTAATTAATAATACGGATTTTAGTAAGTTATATGATAATGAAAATAGATTATTTTCAATAGGATTTAATGTGGAAGAAAATAGTTTGACTGATTCATATTATGATTTACTAGCTTCAGAAGCAAGGCAAACAAGCTTAGTTGCTATTGCTAAAAAAGATATTCCACCAAAACATTGGTATAATTTAAGCAGAACACTAACTGTATTAGATAAATATAAAGGACTAATTTCATGGTCTGGAACAGCTTTTGAATATTTAATGCCTAATATAAATATTCCAAAATATGAAGGAAGCTTGTTAGATGAATCATGTAAATTTATGATAATGAGTCAAAAGAAATATGCACAAAAATTGAATATACCTTGGGGAATTTCAGAGTCAGCATTTAATTTAAAAGACTTAAATAATAATTATCAATACAAAGCTTTTGGTATTCCATGGTTGGGACTAAAAAGAGGATTAGCTGATGAAATGGTAGTTTCTGCTTATGGTAGCATTTTGGCAATTAATGATTATCCAAAAGAAGTAGTAGAAAATATTAGAAAATTAGAAAAACAAGGAATGGTTAATAAATACGGTTTTTACGAATCTATAGACTACACACCAAATAGGTTAAGTAGAGAAGAAGAATATGTACAAGTAAAAACATATATGGCACACCATCAAGGACTTATACTTTTATCTATTAATAACTTGTTTAATAATAATATATTACAAAAGTATTTTATGGAGAATCCAGAAATAAAAGCTGTTGACATCCTTTTACAAGAAAGAATGCCAGAAGATATGATTATAACAAAAGAAGAAAAAGAAAAAGTTGAGAAGATAAAATATGTTGATTATGAAAATTATATTCAAAGAGAAATAAATAAAGTAAATGGAAAACTTAAGGAAATAAATGTTATTGCAAATAATGAATATAGTATTATTACAGATGAAAAAGGAAATGGATACAGTAAATATGGAAATAATTTAGTATATAGATATAAGAAAACAGATGATGTTGATCAAGGTGTAGTATTTTATTTAAAAAATATAAAAACAAAAAGAATTTGGACGTCTAATTATTCAAGTTATTTAAATAAGCCAGACAAATATACAATGTATTTTACACCAGATATGAATAAAATAGTAAGACAGGATGGAAATATAGAAACTAAGACAAAGACATTTGTATTGCCAAATGAATCAATTGAAATAAGAAGATTAGAATTAAAAAATAGTGGACTTGAAGATGAAACTTTAGAAATTACAAGTTTTTTGGAGCCAGTTTTATCTTCTGAATTACAAGATTATGCACACAAAGCATTTAATAAATTATTTTTAAGCTACGAATTTTTAAATGATACTAATACTATATTAGTTACAAGAAAGAAAAGAGAGGAATCTCAACAAGATATTTATTTGGCTGTAAATTTATATACTGAAAATGATACTATTGGTGATTTGGAATTTGAAATAGATAAAGATAAATTTAGCGGAAGAGGGAGTTATTGTTTACCAAAGGCAGTAGAAAATTCTATACCATTGAGTAAAAAAATAGGTTTAACAATAGATCCTATAATTGCTATGAAAAGAACTATAAATATAAAACCAGAAGAAAAAGTAGCATTAAATTTAATTATTGCAGTTTCTGATAATAAAGATAAAGTTATAGAATATATAAACGAATATACAAATAGTGAAAAAATAAAAAGAAGTATGGAATTATCAAAAGCTAAAAATGAAGCAGAAAATAGATATTTGGGAGTAAAAGGAAAAGATATAATATTATATCAAAAAATATTAAGTCTTTTACTATTTAATAATCCATTAAAAACAATTAACTATAAAAATGCTAATTATATTCCTGTAACAGAATTGTGGAAATATGGAATATCTGGAGATTTACCAATATTATTAATAAAAGTATCTAATCAAAATGATGTAGAAAATGTTAATGAAATTTTACATGTATATGAATATTTTAGAGTAAAAAAAGTATCAATAGATTTAATAATAATTAATGAAGAAAAAAATAGTTACGAAAATTATACCAAAGAAGCTATTATGAATAGTATATACAACAATAATTTAGGATATATGCAAAATATAAAAGGTGGTATATTTGTATTAGATAATTTAAACAATGATGAGAAAAAGTATTTAGAGGAAAGAGCAAACTTAGTAATAAATGCAACTAAAGGAAGTATTTTAAGAAGTATAAAAGATATGGAAGAAGAGTATTTAGAAATGCAAAAAGAAATTGGATTTGAAGAAATACCACAAATAATAAATGAAAATCAAGTAAATAGAGAAAATCTAAAGTATGAGGATTTAAAATACTATAATGACTATGGCGGATTTTCTAATGATGGAAAAGAATATATAATAAAAGTAAATAAAGATGAAAGATTGCCTACAGTATGGAGTAATGTACTTGCAAATGAGAATTTTGGAACTATAGTAACAGAAAATATGGGAGGATATACATGGTACAAAAATAGTAGATTAAATAGACTTACTGCATGGGCAAATGAACCAATAGAAGATATACCATCAGAGATAATTTATTTAGAAGATATGGATACAAAAAAATATTGGTCATTGGGATTAAATCCGTGTCCGACAGAAGATAATTATTATGTGAAATATGGGTTTGGATATGCTAATTATTTGCATACAAGTGATGGAATTAAACAGGAACTAGATATTTTTATACCTAAAAATGATAGTATAAAAGTTCAAAGATTACACTTGGAAAATAAAGAAATAAAAAGGAAAAAGTTAAAAATAGTTTATTATGTTAAACCCGTTCTTGATGAAGATGAAATAAAATCGAATGAATATCTAAAACTTGAATATAATGAAAAAAACAATTTGTTATATTTAAAAAATATAACAAAACAGGATTCTTGTATAATGTATATATCATCTAATGAAAAGATAAATTCTTATACAGGTAATAAAGATTTTTTTATAGGTAAAGGAAATTTAAGAAACCCAGAAGGAATTAATAAATTGAAATTAGATAATGAAAACAGTATTTGGAATAATGGAATAATAGCATTAGAATTTAGGATAGAACTTGAAGCTTTAGAAAACAAAGATATTATTATTAATTTAGGTGCAGGAGAAAAATTATTAGAATGTCAAGATATAGCATATCAATATAATAGTTTAAACAAAGTAAATATGGAATTTTCTAATACAAAAAAATATTGGTCTGATTTAGTAAATACTATTAAAGTAAGTACTCCATTAGAATCTACAAATATTTTATTAAATGGTTGGCTTATTTATCAGACTATGGTAGCAAGACTATTAGCAAGAAGTGGCTATTATCAATCGGGAGGAGCATTTGGGTTTAGAGATCAATTACAAGATACTATAGCATTAAAATATGTGGATTCTAATATAATGAAAAATCAAATTATAAAGCATAGTGAACATCAATTTTTAGAAGGAGATGTAGAGCATTGGTGGCATGAAGAAACCAAAAGAGGAATTCGTACAAGGTTTTCAGATGATTTATTATGGCTAGTATTTATAACAGAAGACTATATTAATTTTACAGGAGATTATGGCATATTAGATATAAAAACACATTATTTAAAAGGTGAAATATTAGAAGATGGAGTAAATGAAAAATATGATGAATATTTGCCTTCAGAAATAAGCGAAACAATATATGAACATTGTAAAAGAGCAATAGAAAAGAGTTTAAACTTTGGAGAAAATGGTTTACCTAAAATTGGTTCAGGAGATTGGAATGATGGATTTAGTAATGTAGGAATTAAAGGAAAGGGAGAAAGTGTGTGGTTAGGATTTTTTATGTATGATGTACTGAAAAAATTTATTCCAATATGTAAGCTAAAAGGAGAAGAAGAATTGGCAAACAAATATGAACAAGTTAATGAGAAATTAAAAAGAGCATTAAATACAAGTGGATGGGATGGAAGATGGTACAAAAGAGCATATATGGATACTGGCGAAATTTTAGGAAGCTTACAAAACGAAGAATGTAGAATAGATAGTATTGCACAAAGTTGGGCAACAATTTCGGGGGCAGGAGATAATGATAAAAAATATATATCTATAGAAAGTTTAGAAAATCATTTAATAGATAGGGAAAACGGAATAATAAAACTATTAGATCCTCCTTTTGAAAAAAGTGGATTAGAACCTGGATATATAAAGGCATATTTACCAGGGACTAGAGAAAATGGTGGTCAATATACACATGGCGCGATATGGGCAATTGTGGCAGAAGCAATGTTGGGATTTGGAGATAAAGCTAATGATTTATTTAAAATGATTAATCCAATAGAACACACAAGAACAAAAGAATCTACTCAAAAATATAAAGGAGAACCTTATATTATAGCAGCAGATATATATGGGCAAAGAAATTTAGCAGGAAGAAGTGGTTGGACGTGGTATACTGGTTCTAGCAGTTGGATGTATGAAGCAGGAATAAAATATATATTAGGCTTACAAATAGAAAAAGAAGTTTTAAAATTAAAACCATGTATTCCAAAGGATTGGAGCCAATATGAAATAAAGTATAAATATGGTGATAGTATATATAATATTAAAGTTACAAATAAAAATAGTAAAAATGCAGGTGTTGAAAAAATATATTTAAATGGAAATTTAGTAGAAAACAATCAAATAATTTTAAATAAAAATGGTGGAATATATAATATAGAAGCAGAAATTTGAAAAAAAATTAATAAAGTGGTATAATATATTTATAGTTAAAAACTTTATTAAAGTTAAAAGGAGAGACAATTATGAAAAAGACAAAAAAAATGAACCTTATTAACAACTTGAAAGCAGTTATTGCTTTTCTGGTAGGAATATTTTTAGTAATATTCTATGTTACAAAAGTTCTTCCATTTGGAATTGAACTTGATCCTTTTAAACATCCATTAATCAGTATATTCTTGGGATACATTGGATTTTTTGTTACACCTATACTAATAACTTATGGACTGTACAAATTTATCGGAATGGAAAGATGGGAAAAAATGATTGATAAGATGATGTAAAAGGGAAACCAGCTAGAAATAGCTGGTTTTTTTATCTAACAATCCCTTGAATTTATTTTGTATATAATGTATAATTGGTTATTGATGAATTTGAAAAATAGCATTAAAGGGGTTTTGTTATTATGAATAAAAAAGAATTGGAAAATATTCAGAATAAAGAATATAGCAGAGTATTTAGACAAATGCTAAATACATTTTTTATAGATGAAAATGTAGAAAGAAATTGTTCTGATAGTAATTCCTTAAATGCTAGTATAAAGTTAGTTCCAGAAATTATATATGATCAATATACTAAAAAGTTAAAAATTGAATTTAAAATTGGAAAAAAAGAATTGTTTAAACTTAAAAATTTAGTAGAGTTTTACGATAAAATGCTAAATGAAGAGAAATATAAATATAATGATTCATTTGAATTTGTTCATAAAAGAGAAAATTTTGAAAAATCGAGTTTGCCAATATTAGATTTTTTATTAAAATATGCAGAAATAATGAAGTTCTCTGGAGAAATAACTAATAATTATACATATTACCCTAAAAATTTTTTACATTCAAATATTATAATTTCTAATACAGCACTTGATGAAATTTTTGAAATTTATACCAATAAACAAATTATATTTGAAATTGGAGAAAATAAGAAGAATGTAAAATTTATACCTAAAGATCCAGAAATAAAAATTCATTTAGATAAATTAGACGAAAATAAATATTGTATTAGTTGTAATAATGATGATTTAGAATATGAAATTTTACAAGGAAAGAGTTATGAATATTTTTGGTTGGGAAAATATTTTTACAGGTGTAGCAATGAATTTAAAAATACAATACAAAGCTTATTAAATATATTTAAGCAAAATTATACTAATAAAATTATAATTAATGAAAAAGAGGTTAAAGAATTTTTTGGAGTAATATATCCAAAAGTTAAAGATAAAATTGATATAACTAATATTGATAAAAGTTTGTTAGAAAAATATATTCCTAAAGATTTAAATGTAGATGTATATTTGGATTATAATCAGAGAAAACAAATTATATGTGATTTGAAATTTTGCTATGATGATACAGCAATAAATCCATTTAATGATAAAAATATTGATATTGCTAGAAATGTTTTAGAGGAAAATAAAGTATTAAATACTTTTATAAATTCAGGATTCATGTTAGACGAAAAAAAATGTAGACTTGTATTAGTGAACGATGAAGAAATTTATAATTTTTTGTCGAAAGATATAGAAAAATATATGAAAAAATTTAATGTCTTAGCGACTAAGGCATTTAAAGATAGAAAAATTAGAGCATTAAGTTTAAAAACTATGGGAATAAAGGTAGAAAATAATTTAATTAATTTAGATTTAAAAGATATTGGTTTAGATTTATCAGAATTAAATGATATTATAAACAAATATAGACTTAATAAAAAGTATTATAGATTAAAAAGTGGAGACTTTATTGATCTGGAGAATGATAAAACAATAAAAGTATTTGCCGAAATGGAAGATAATCTGGATATTGAATATGAAAAAGTAGAAAACAACAATATACAATTACCTATAAATAGAATAATGTATTTAGATAAAATTCTAAAGAAATTAGAAGATACAAAAATAATTACTAACAATAAATATGTGGAAATTGTGGAAACAATAGAACAAAATAATCAATTTAATGAAATTAAATTGCCAAATAAATTAAATGCAGAATTAAGGAATTATCAAAAAGAAGGTTATAGTTGGTTAAAAAGTTTAGATACATATAATTTTGGAGGAATACTTGCAGATGATATGGGACTTGGAAAAACATTACAAGTTTTGGCTGTGATTTTATCTTATGTAGAAAATGAAAAGAAAAATGTAAAACCATCTATTATAGTTGCTCCAAGTTCTTTAGTGTTAAACTGGTTAAATGAAGCAGAAAAATTTACACCAACACTAACAAAGGTCGCAATAACTGGAAATTATGAAGAGAGAAAAAAACAAATAGAAAATATAGAGAAATTTAATATAATAGTAACATCTTATGACTTGCTAAAAAGAGATATAGATTTATATAAACAAAAGAAATATAATTTTAAATATATTATTGCTGATGAAGCACAATATATAAAAAATAATAACACAAAAAATGCAATAGCAATTAAATATATAAATGCAGAAACAAGATTTGCACTAACAGGTACACCAATTGAAAACTCATTATCTGAATTATGGTCAATTTTTGATTATGCTATGCCAGGATATTTATTTTCATATAAAAAGTTTAAAGAATTATATGAAACGCCTATTGTTAAAGAAGAAAATACTAATAAAATGGAAGGATTAAAAAGATTAATAGAACCATTTGTATTAAGAAGAGTAAAAAAAGAAGTATTAACTGAATTACCAGATAAAAGTGTGACTGTATTGTATAACGAAATGGAAGAAGAACAAAAAAATATTTATAAATCTTATTTATTAAGAGCAAAAAGTGAAGTACTTCAAGAAATAAACACCGAAAATAATAGAATAAAAATTTTAGCATTACTAATGAGACTAAGACAAATTTGTTGCCATCCAAGTTTATTTTTAAATAATTATGAAGGTGGAAGTAGTAAATTAGAACAATGTATAGAAGTAATAAATGATGTTATAAAAAATAGTCATAGAATTTTGCTATTTTCAGGTTATACATCAATGTTTGAAATTATAGAAGAAGAATTAAAGAAAAGAAAAATTAAATATTTTAAGTTAACAGGTAAAACAAAAGTAGATGAACGTATAGATTTAGTTAATGAGTTTAATAAAAATAAAGATATAAAAGTTTTTTTAATTTCTTTAAAAGCAGGAGGAACAGGACTTAATTTAACAGGAGCAGATGTAGTAATTCACTATGATCCGTGGTGGAATTTATCAGCAGAAAATCAAGCGACAGATAGAACATATAGAATAGGACAAAAAAATAATGTTCAAGTATATAAATTGATAACAAAGAATTCAATAGAAGAAAAAATTTATGAGTTACAACAAAGAAAAGAGAAGCTCATAGATAGTGTACTTTCTAATAAAAATACTTTTATAAAAAATTTATCTAAGGAAGAAATTATGGCATTATTTGAATAATATCAAAGCATATATAAAAAGTTTTTAAGCTTGATATATATGCTTTTTTTAATAAGATAAAAAGAGTTTTATACATTAAGGGAGGAATATAAATAGTTATGAATAATTATATATCAGTAATTGGTGGGGGACTAGCTGGAACAGAAGCAGCATATCAAATAGCAAAAAGAGGAATAAATGTTAAACTATATGAGATGAAACCAGTAAAATTTTCACCAGCACATAATAATATAAATTTGGCAGAAATAGTTTGTAGTAATTCTTTTAAATCTAGTTTACATACAAATGCTTGTGGTTTACTAAAAGAAGAATTAGAATTATTAGATTCTCTTTTAATAAAAACAGCATATAATGTAGCAGTTCCGGCAGGACAAGCTTTAGCAGTAGACAGGGATAGATTTTCAAAAGAAATTACTAAAAAAATTGAAAATATAGAGAATATAGAGATTATAAGAGAAGAAATAGGAAAAGATAATAAAAATTTTTCTTTAAAAAATATGATAAAAGACGGTATAGTTATAATTGCAACAGGACCACTTACTTCTGATGGACTTTCAAGAGAAATAAAAGAGATAACAGGAAAAGACGGGTTACATTTTTATGATGCAGCAGCACCAATAATAGAAAAGGATTCTATAAATATGAATATTGCTTTTTGGGGAGACAGATATGAACAAGAAAGAAAAAAAGACGAAGAAATAGAAGCATGGAAAGAAAGAATAAAAAACAATAAAGAAAATAATTATATTAATTTGCCGTTAAATAAAGAAGAATATGAGAGCTTTGTGGCTGAATTGGTAAATGCAGAAGTAGTGGAATTGCATAATTTTGAAAAAAGGGAAATATTTGAAGGTTGCATGCCTATAGAAATTATGGCTAAGAGGGGGTTAGACACATTAAGGTTTGGACCATTAAAACCAGTTGGATTTACAGATCCTAGAACTGGAAAAAGACCTTATGCAATAATACAGTTAAGACAAGATAATAAAGAAGGAAATTTATATAATTTAGTAGGCTTCCAAACTAATTTGAAATATGGGGAACAAAAGAGAGTTTTTAGTCTTATTCCAGGTTTAGAAAATGCAGAGTTTGTAAAATATGGAGTAATGCATAGAAATACATTTATAAATTCACCAGAATTGCTTGATAATACATACAACTTAAAAGAGAATACAAATGTGTTTTTTGCAGGACAAATTACTGGAGTGGAAGGATATGTAGAATCTATTTCATCAGGAATGATTGCAGGAATAAATGCAGCAAATAAATTCTTGAATAAAGGAAAAAGAATATTTTCCAAATATACAATGATAGGGTCTTTAGCAGACTATATATCTACAGAAAATAAAAAATTTCAGCCAATGAATGCAAATTTTGGTATATTACCAGTATTGGAAGAAAAAATAAAAGATAAAAAAATAAAGTATGGTAAATTAGCAGACAGAGCTATACAAGAATTGAAAAACAGCAATATATTACAATAATGTTACAATATTGTTACAATTGTATTAAAAGGTTGCAAAATGTTGATTTTAATAAAATATATTGATAGAATAAACTAAAAATAGTACAATATAAAGTAAACATAAAACTTGAGACAGTGAGAAAAATTTGATATACTATATATTGTGAGAATTATAATGAGATAAAAAAGTTTTTTAGGAGGTATAGGATGGACGAAAAATCAAATAATTTATTAATTATAGAAATTAATAAAGGAATAGAAAGTTTAAAAAAGGACGAAGAGCAATTACAAAAAGAGTTTGATGAATATGGATATAAAAATAATGGAATTATAAATAAACAAATTCAAGGGGATTTAAAAAAGGTTCAAGAAGAAATAAAAATTAAAGAACAAGAACTTAGTGAAGTGGAAGAAACTAATAAATTATTAGAAAAATATAAAATTGAAAATAAGGAACTAAAAGAAAAATATAATAAATTAAATAAGGAACAAAAGGATTGTATAGATGCAATAAAAGCTTTAGAAGGTAGATATGATAATATTAATGGAAAATTAGTTCCAACAAAGGAACAACAAGAATATGAAAGAGATTTAGAAAAGATAAATTTATCTATGTCAGAAATAAAAAGTACAGTATTAAATAGTAAAAGAGAGATTCTTGTGAAAGAGGCAAAACTTACTGAATTATATAATAAATATGACATAGCAAGAAAAATTAAAGAACAAGAAGAACAAGAAGAGAAGAAAGAGGATAAAGATTCTAATTTAAAAGAAGATAATGATAAAAAAGAAGAGCCAAAAGTTAAAACTAATGAAGAAACAAGAGTTAAAAGTAATAATGAAGAACAGAGTGCTCAAACAAATAAAAAAGCAAATAATATAAATCCAGTTTTTACTGTTGGCCAACAGCAAAAAGATGATGAAAAGCATGTAATGGAACCTAAAGTAAAAGAAACAGTTAGAGTTGGAAATGGAACAAAATATGATATTTATGAATTGAAAAAATTAGGAAATACAGATAAATTTGATAAAATAAATGCAATATATTGTAGAATAGTTAATGGAAAAGTTCAATATAGTTTTGAGGGAGAAGGCAAAGAAGATAAAATTAAATATTTTATTGAAACTGTAAAACCAAGAAGAATATCTAAAAAAGAGAAAGCATATTTAAAAGAGCATTTTAATAATAAAGATTTAAAGA
>CAUWNG010000046.1:0-15444 GCA_963560005.1 uncultured Clostridia bacterium | reverse complement strand
CTTTTGCTATTTTTTCTTCGTGTTTTGTTGTTTCTTGGGTTAATTGAGTGATTTTACCATTAATTTTGTCTACTTTTAATTCTGTTTGTCTTTTCCATTTTTTTATATTTTGTGTACTATGATAGGTACTCTGTGTTTTTGTTAAAGCTTTACTTTCTACTGTTCCGTTATATGAACCATTATATTCAAAAATATGTTCCATAACGTATGTTATATATTCTTTGTCATTATTGTCTAAAACTTTTATTTTATCTCCTAATTTTAGCCAAGGATAACCATAATAATTAACTTTTACTGGAAGGTATGTAAGACCTTTTATAGCATTAAACATTTTGTCTATAACCAATTCTCGTTGTTCCTGTGAGTTTAGAAAGTAGTTATCTGATATTGATATTTGACATCTATTTTCGTCTGTCACACCTGTTTCTTCTCTTACACTCTCTTCTCCATCCACTTCACTATTCATTTGTATTTTGAATGAATTTACAGGTCCAAATACATTATTTGAACTAAAATCCATGTAATTATTTCCATCTATTGTTTCTAATGGTGCTCCATTTATATCTAAATTTTTAATATATAATTTTTCTTCTTCAAACACGGCAAATCCTAACGCTAATTGACATATATTACTTAAAACAGTTTTGCAACTTTCGTTATTTGTAAATGGATTTCCTAATATCATATAATCATTATTTAAGAATGTTTTGTTTCCTAATACTACTCCAACTTGCTTGCATAACTCTTCTAAGTAATCGTCCATTCTTATTGGATATGTTACTCTATCTACATAAGAAATATCAAACTTAATCATATAATCGTATCCAGTGAATTGTGTCTTTTGGCTTACTTCGTCTGAATTTGGTTTTGGAATAATATACGTGTCTAAACTTTGATATTCTATATTTCCATTTACATTAGTTCCTGTTTTTACTTGAATATTTTTGTTCTCTAAATTATGTTGTCCGTCATTTAATATATTTCCTGTAATCTTCTTTGCAACTGTTGTACCTATAAATTTATCATTAACATAGCAAGAAGAAGTGATTTTGAAGTCCTTTAAGTCATCACTTTCTGTTATATCTTTATTATCTTCTTTTATATGTAAAGTTCCATATTTTAAAGAACTTATATCTTCCTTACATTGTTTTTTAAATTCAATGCTTATCCTTATTACCACCTACAATTCTATTAAACTTTGGCTTACTTCATCATATAATTTCCCTATTCCATTAAAATCAAATAACATATTAGCTTTTCTATCTCCCCTATAACATTTAATTGTTTTATATGTTCCTGTAAATGGATTAAAAAACTTTATTGTTATTGCTCTCATTGGTATATGGGAATAGAACTCTGTTAATTGCTGTTGGAATATAGGTGTTGTTTTTAATATTATTTTAAATTTTTCAGCTATATATTTTAGTCTCATTGTTCCTTTTGCATTTCTACCTGCTTCTAAGCTTAAATCATACCATTCTACTTCATAACCTTTTAGAAAGTCAGGAGAATACCCCTCAATTTCTATTAATTTTCCTGATACGTATGTGCTATCTATAAATTGTGATATATATCTTCCTGACCTTTTTATTCCTCCTTTATGCCATTACTGGAAATGGATTTTCTCCTGTTTGCATTGCATACTCTTCTGCTCCCGTCTGCACCACCTTAAATATTCCATCTTTGTCTGCTTCCACTTTAACATCTGCTTTTATACCTTGCGTTTTCATTGCATTTACAAATGCACTATAACAAGCTTGTCCCATTCTTTCTATCATATTGCTATCAACACCTATATTAGTTTGTGTAGCTATTGCTCCACTTATTTTTCCATAGTCTATATATTGATTTGTATCTATTTTGAAATCATTTGCATTTACTTTTATTCCTTCATTTAATTTTTTAATACTAGCATATACACTATTAGATTCTACATCTATTCCTTCTGCAATTCCTAAAGGAATAAACTTACCTATCATATCTCTCATTACTGTTGATGGAGAATGTATACCTAACTTTTCCTTAAGCCAGCCAACTGTGCTTGTCGCTACATTAGATATAGCATTTCCAATTTTGTGTATGTTATTAGCAATACCATCTCTTATTCCTGTAATTATATTTGAACCTATACTTTGTAAATTACCTAAGCCTTTGCTAAACCAATCTTTGACATTTCCTGCCACTTCTCCTATCTTATTACGTAAATTTAGTTTTGAACTTTCTATGCCATCTTTAATTTTTGTAATTATTCCTTTGCCTTTTTCTTTAATATTAGCAATTTTCTCTCCAAACCATGTCTTGATTCCATTTGCTACTTCTATAATCTTGTTCTTAATATCTATAACTTTATTTACTATTCCTTGTATTAAGCCTTGTATTATATTATTTCCAAATCCTTCAAATACAGTTGATGGTGAATGAATACCTAACTTATCTTTAAACCCTTGCACAAAGCCATTTATGAAGTCAGTTACTACTTTCCAAAAGTTATTCCAAGCAGTTTGTACTCCATTAATTAAACCTTTTATTATATCTTTTCCAAATTGTAAAAACTTTTCTGGTAATGTTTTTATCCAGTCTATAAAATCATTCCATTTTTGTGGTATTGTTTCTGTAAAAAATCTTTTTAAACTATTTCCAATTTCACATAGCTTACCCCATAATTTGCTTGGCAATGTTGACAACCATGTCATAAAATCATTCCACTTTTGTGGTATTGTTTCTGTAAAAAAAATTACTATATCTCCTACAATATTTCCTGCTATGTTGCCTAGTTTACTTGGTATTTTTGATAACCATGTTATAAAGTTCCCCAACATTTGTGAACACCATTCTTTAAAATATGCCCACTTTTCGCTTATCCATGATCCTATTGAAGAAAAAACTTCTCCTAACTTACCTTGCCAAGTTTTTTTCATATCTTCTGTCACAGAATTTGTACTTTCTGTGATACCCAATATTTGAAGTGTTAATTGATACACAAACCCCATTTTTTGAAATAAGTTCTTTCCGTCATAATCAATCCCCATCTCTTTAGCTGCTCGCCTAGCAATGTCATCTCTCCAATTTCCAAAAGATTTCATTAAGACTTGTACTCCTAATCCTAACCCAACTATTAAACCTAGTGGATTTGAAAACATTAATGCTGTTCCTACTCCTACTAATGCTGAACCTCCTAGACCTTTTACTATTGTTTCTGCTGAAAAATCACCATTTATAAGTTTTTTGAAGCTTCCTATTGCCAATGTTGTTCCAGTAACAGTTAAAGTTACTCCTAATCCAATTTTTAAGGCTTGTGTACTATTTAATATTCCTAAATTTTTTAATAAATTAGTTATTGCCTTTGATACTTTCCATGATAAAAATGCTATTCCTATACTTTTTACTATATCACATATCATTTCAAGTTTTGTGTAACCATCACCTAATTCCCATCCGCCTTTGTCGTTTCTTTTAAATCCTAACCATTCAAGCATCTTATCTCTAATCTCAGTAGCTTTATTTTTTACTGTATCCATCAAATTGTCATATTCTTCCATTGCATCAAGCAATCTTTGATCTATTCCTGTGCCTGTTGCTCCTCCTGCTGAACCACCACTTTCCGAATTATCTTGCAATGAAATATTATTTATTTCATCAAATCCCATTAATTGAGCTTTTAATTCTTTCGCTTTTTTACCTGCTGTTCCTAAATCACTTGCTAGATCATCTGCTCCAATATTAGCACTTATGTTTACTTTTTGTTCTGATACTTCAAATCCGAATAATTTAGCAACCATTTTAAGTAATTCATTTATTACCATCATAAGCCCATTTATATATGGTAATATTCCTCCTAAAAAGCCTTGCCATAAGTTTCCCATATTCCTTTTAAAGGCTACTACTTGTGCATTAAATATTCTCAATTGGTTAGCTGGAGAATCCATTGTATTAGCAAAGTCTCCTTGAGCTATTTTAGCTTGATTTAATACTGCAATATATCTAAGTATCATCTTTTCGGCTTGAGACATATTTTTAACACTTCTATCTATCCCTAAGCTATCTACGATAGGTTGTAATGACTGTTGTGTTATATCTAATCCCAAATCTCTTAACGGTTTTGTTTGTCCTGCTAAACCTGCTCTTAATTTTTGCATTGCGTTTTGTGGGTCAATATTATACAAAGAGGCTAAGTCATAGCCTAGTTTAGTAAAGTTTTCTGATAATGTATAAGCATATTTTGCACTTATTCCCATTGATTTTGACATAGAGTTAAATAAAGCTTGATAGTTCATGCTTTCAGCTATATTTACTCCTAATTTTTCTTGCAAATCATTTTGGAATTTAACAGCCTTTTCATAATATTGATTTAAGCCTTCTAAGCCTTTCCCCATAGATACATTAAAAAGGTTTGTAGTTTCAACAAAGTTTACACTTTCATTAGTCATTTCTTTTAGTAATGACCATGCTTTCCTAGCTCCTGCAACAACAGTTCCAAATCCAAGAATACTTTTAATATTCTTTCCTATTCCTGTAGCTTGTTTTATTTGTTTATTGAAATTATTTAAGCCATTAGATTTTCCTATATTATCTACTGATGTTTTAAGTTCAGTTATACTTGCTTTTAATTCATTTATTCCTCTTTTAGCTTCTGATACATCTACTCTAATTTGGTCTTCTAATGTTGCATTGTAATCAGTCCTTGTTTTCACCCCTTTGCTGTAATATCATTTTTCCTTTTATAGCTCTTTCTTTTATTCTTTGTGCTATTTCTAGGTTTTGCTCCTGTTTTGTTTTTGGTTTAGCATTTAATTCTATTGGTTTTTCTAAATATGTACTATTTTTACTAAATGCACTAGCTATTGCATGATAGTTATATAATCCTTGTAACCATGCTTGATAATTTATTATTTCTTTCTTATACTCTATTTCCTGCTTTGTTTTCTCTAAAAATAAATTTCGGTATACCCATAGCAAGTCTGGGTCATCGTACCAAAATTCTTGCAAAGGCATACCGAACTTGAATCGCTAATGGTATAAGATATTTTTTAAATAATTCTTCTAAAGTCTCAATTTTTTGTTCCCCATTTGGATCTAAACTTCCACTATTGGAATTATCTTCGCTTTCTTCTTTCCATTTGGGGCTCCTGAAAAAACCATATATTGATTTATGATAAATGCTGATATTTGCCCAATATCTGCACATTCTTCTTCTGTTGTGTTTTCTTCTATATAATCTTCTATTATTTTATTGCATTCATTTACTGTAATCTTAGGTTGTTTTTCTAACATTCCTAATTGCAATAATTTTGCAACCCCTTCTACTGGTGCATTATCCATTTCATTAAGAACTTTCATAAATCCAGCTCTTTCTGCTTTTAAAACTGATGCTCTATTTGAAAAGCCTATTAAATATTCTTTTTCTTTCACTTCTAATTTCATCATTTTTGCCATGATATTTTACCTCCATTAAATTAATTCTTTATATTTAACTAGCTAATAATGCTGTTACTTCTTCTGCTGTTTTAAATACTATTTCTTCTGGTGCTATAGTCAATACTGCTTCTATTGCTGCATTTACTCCATAACCTTTTATATATGTTTCTGCACTACCTTTTATTGTATAACCACTTCCGTCTGGAAATTTTACTAAAAATTCATTAGCTTTTCCATCACAATATGGCAATACTTTTGTATGAAATTTAGCATCTTCATAATTGTATGTAAATGCTTGTGCTGGACTATCTTGCCTTCCTTTTATATATCTTTTTTTAGGGTCTTTTAAAGTCGTTACCTCAATTTGTTCTGGGTCTGAACCTGTATCTGGTACATCTTTAATTTCTACTAATTCTGTGAATTTTGCTTCTCCTTCTTTTTTTCCATATAACATTGTTCCAATGTCTGATATAGCTTTATCCCTTCGCCTTACCTCCTATAAATAACATTATTTTTTAATCTAGCTGTAAACTCTATACCTTGTCTTGCTACATTTATATCTGCATTTGGTCTTATTTGTGGTTCTTTTCCTAGCATTCCATATTCTTGTTCAAATACCTCGTATATTAATTGTTGTAATTCATGTATAATAGTTTGCCTTGCTATCTTTTTTGTTCCAACAGTTTTATCTGTTGCATATATTTCTATATCGAATATAATCTTGTATTCTTTTTCTTTATCACTTTTTGTATTTAGTGTTTCTTTATCTAAAATAACTTTACATTCTGGAATTACTACTAAAGGAAATATTTTGCTTTCAGTAGGAGCATTTTTTAGCACTTTTGGACTGTATGTTGACTTTTCTTCTATACACTTTTTTGCACTTTGAAATATTGTATTGTATATATCTGGTCTCATCTTTTTGCCTCTCTTTCTAGTTCTTCTTTTCCTATCTCTGGAAATCTATCAGCAATTTTTTGTAATACATTCCAAAATTCTTTTCTAGCTGGAAGTCCTTTCGTCCATCCAAAAGTTCCATCTTCTTTCGGATACACCCAACCTTTTTCTCCATGTTCATTCACATCATATTTATATCCTATTTTTTCTAATTCTTCTGATATATGTTTATTTTGACTTCCTACAATTCCAGTTCCAAATTCATTAAAATATGCTTTTAATTCTTCGTTTTTTATTCCTGCTATAGCTGTATTTTCTTCCAATTTTGATGGCATTTTATAGGTTTCTTTGTAAGCTTTCTTGTCAGATACTTCTTTTAACATTTCATCTGCCATTCTATCAGCTATTCGTAAAGCTACTTTTGGATAATTTTTCTCTTTTATTTCAAGCTCTTTTATCCATTTATCTAAACTTGCAAGCGATAATCTTCTTTCAAATTTTGCCATATTACCACCTACTTATTAGGTAATTTTTCAAAATATATTGCTATTTTTCTGTTTTGATTTCTTACACTATCAATTCTATAATTTGCATTATCTCCATTAATTTGTTCATTTTCTGGTGTTGTATCTTCTATATATGCTAAGTCATTTTCTTTAAACTTTCCTAGATATTTATCATAGTCTAGTAATACTTTTTGCATTTTACTTACTTTAGTTCCATATTCTTCTACTTCACTTGTACCGCTTAAAGGTTGTATATTTTCTTTTCCTATAAATTGTGGTACATCATAAGTACTTACTTTATTGCCAAAATCGTCCATATCGTCTTTTAGGAAACTTGCAATATATAATGTTTTCTTTTTCCATTTATTTCTCATTCTGGCACACCTCCAAATGGTGGTGGCAATTCATTTAATAAATCTTGTGAAAGTCCTGCTCTTGCATAGCTTTCACTTAATCCATTTTCTGAATATGATGTTAAATTTTCATCTCCACTTAAGTTATATAACTCAATAGCACATTTAGTTTGCCAGTCTTGTGCTCTTTCATTTGGTAATTCATTTATTGTTTGATTAAAAGGATAGACTAATCTAAGATACCTTTGTTTTGCTCTTTCAAGTTTTATTTTAAAAACCTCATCTTTGCTATTATCAGAACTATTTTCTAAAATTTCAGTCCTCATTTCTTTTAGTTGTTTTTCTTCGGTTATCATAGACTAGTCCTCCTTTCTTTGTTAATTTTTATTTTCTGTTTTAGTTCCTTGTGTTTTTTCTTGAGCTTTTTTCTCTGCTTCTTCTTTAGCTATTTTAGCTCTGATTTCTTCTTCTATTTTAGCTCTTTCTTCTGCTTCTTTTTTTGCTTTGGCTTCTGCTAATTCTTTTTCATATTTTTCTTTGTCAAAATAATATGGTTTTTCTATATCTATATTGAATTTTATTTGTATTTCTCTTAATGTATATACTTGATATCCCTTTGGTAGGTCTTGAGCTTGACCTACCTTTTGGATACCATTTTCAATTGACACATTTACAGGAAACATTTTATCTTCTTCAACTAGATATACTTTGTCTTTAATTATTGTAAACATAGTTTGTTTCCTCCTTATCCATTAGTTACTAATTTTGCCATTGGAATAGTTTTATGTGGCATTTTTCTTTTCCAACTTGCACTTGCCCATAATTCTGTATCATTATATACAAGTTTTTTCTCAGCTGGTTCAAAACTAAATCCGTTTGGGTGTAATCCTTCTGTTACTCTTGTAATTAAAGTATCTTGACCACCATTTTTTGTAGGTTCTCTCATTGGTTCTACTGGATAACTTTGATTTCCTTTACCCATTAAAATACTTCCAACTCCTAATAGATAAGTTGTATATTCTTTTTGCCCTGATGCACTTGAGCTATCGGCTACTGGCATACCATCATCTACTATTACTAATTTTCCATTGTAATCCGCAATAGATAATTGACTTGTAATTCCTCTTGGGTCTGTATATTTTCTAAATTCTAATAATTGCAAGTTCTCAAGAGTTTTTGCTACGTCAGAGTGCATTACTGCTAATGCAAAACTATCTTTATGGTCTCCTAATGCTTTTGTTATTGCATCATTAAGAGTTGTTGCTCCAATTAAGTTTTTATCTGTAACTGCAGATTCTTTTGTTGCAATGTTATAAACGTGTTGTGATAACTCAGTATCACTTTGAATACCAAAAATACCATTTAACATTGCTATAATTTGTTTTTGTCTATATTTATTCCAATATTTTGCTACTCTACTTATAATATGCCCCATCGGGTCTGCTTTTTGAACATCTCTTACGAAGTCTCTTGCAGTCCAAGCTTTCATTCTCCTGTAAGCTACACCACTTTGTGTATCTCCTTTTACTTCTGATGTTGTTACATCTGTTTGACCATCATTTACTTGTGGTGCTTCACTATCAATATCTTTTAAGAATGGTATTGTATATTCTAATCCTGCACCTTGTAAATATTGTTCTATTTCTGGGCTATTTACAACTGCCCCACTATCTAATAATGCTGTTAATACTGGGTCTGGTTCTGCTCCCCATCTGTTAATAAAAATTTCCTCATCGAATGGAATACCTAAATATGTACCTGCCCTTAAAATTCCTCCTTTTAATTAAATAATTGTTTATACCTTTCTGGGTTTTCTGTTTTATATTTTACTTGTTCATTGTAACTTAATTTTGCAAATGACTCTTTTGTCATAGTCTTATCTTGTTCTCCTCCGTTTGGTTTTGGAGTATTATCAATTAATTCTTGTCTTATTTTTGCTTCTGTTGCTTCTTTTTGTTTTTTCATTGTCTCTGCTAATTTTTGTGCAACTTCTTTTGTACTTTCTAAATTGTCTGTTGTTATGCTATCTATGATATCAGCAAGTTCTTTTTTATCTTCAATAATATCTGATAAAATGTCTTTTGCTTCCATTTTATTTTCTCTTATATTAGCTTTTCTAGTTGCTTCTTGTGCTTCTTCTAGTGCTTTTTGTAATTTTTCATCTTCTGTCATTTGAGATGTTTTTAACGTATCCAACTCTGTTTTTGCTGTTCCTAATTCTGTCTTAGTATTATCTAATTCTGTTTGTACTGTTTTTAATGCTTTATTATGATTAGCTTTTGATACAAAGCATTCTCCTGTTAGTTTGGCAATAGCAGTTGCTTTGCCTGTTTCGTCTAATTCTGCATTTGCTAGAATCTTTCCTAATTCTTCGTTATAATCCATAACTTTTTTTCCTTTCTCACACCCAGTTTTCAGACTTGTAGGTCTTTTTTTGTGTGGCTACTTTTCCCCAGTAGCTTAGGTAGTTTTTATACTTTGATTTTCCTTTTTCTTGCTATTGTCTTCATTGTCTATGGTACCGACATTTTTGTCGTTACCATTTATAACATTTGATACTGCTTTTTTCCAAAGGTCATCTCCGTAATATTGTTTTGCCTTTTCAAACACTTCATTTGGGTCATTGAATAGTCCAATAACACTAAATGCAATATCTGGTGGGCATTGTGCTGACATTAAGTTCATTAATGCCTGTGTTTTTACTAAAATATTGTCTGATTTATTTCTTGTAAATTTAATATCTATATCACTTAATTTTAAACCTTTTAAATTGTCTTTTTTACCTTTTAGTTTCTCATTACATATATTTAAAATTAATTTTAAAAACTGTCTTTCTGGCTTTTTGAATGAAAGTTCATCTTGTTTTGCTCTTTCATCTGCCATTGTCCAACCTTCTCCTAAAAGTCTTGCTTGTCCTGTATCGCCTCCAGAAGGTTTGTCATTTAATCTTGGAATACCAACTATTGTTAAAACATCATTATACATTCCATCTTTATATGTTTTTGTTTCACTATGTGATAATTTTTGACTTAACAATTTTACATCTGCTGGTTTTCCGTGGCTCTTGTGTAAATACTTGCATAGCTCCTAATTTTATAAGTTTTTTATGTGTTTCTATATCTATTTGTTGATTTATATATACTAATAAACTTTGCACAAATTGTTCTATATCATCTAATTCGTTACTTGTTATCCTATTTATTGCATTTAATTGAGATATTACAAGTTCTATAAGTCCAATCCTATTTTTATTTAAAGGATATTCTATTATTCTATGCCCTTTAATTAACAATGGATATGGATTAGGTAACTTTTTATTAAAAATTCCAAGTACTTTTTTATTCAAAGGTTTTAATTGTAGCTTACCATATTGCGTAGTAAGTACCATTACTTTATCTTCTAAATATATTGTGTATTCTTGGTACTCTCCTATTTGTGATGTCTCTTGTGTTGTTATCATTCCTGTAAAATTTTGAATATAGAATGAAAACAACTGTTTTTCTGTTATTCCTGTACTATATACTACTCCTGTTCTTTTAGGGTCTGGTGTAGATATTTCAAAAGGTGCTTCGTCTTCATCTTCTGGCGTGTCTATATCTGCCCATCTATATCCTGTACCAATTTTGTACCACCATTCTGCCAATTCTTTGTCTTTACTTGGTTTATCTTCGCTTTCCATAAATTTATTAAGCAAAGATATTGCTGGATTTGTTGTATTAGTTCCTTTTTCCCCTTTTTGTACATATTGCACTGGGTCTCCAAAAACATAAGATTTCTTAAATTCTACTATTTCATAAGCATGATTTACTAAGATTTTATTATTTATTTCTGATCTTACTGTTTTTGTTTTTTCCAGTATTGGTTGTATTCCTTTATAGAAGTTGTCAAGATACTCTATTTCAGTAACATTGTGATTATGTATTGCTAATATCTCTGGCATTTTTGCAATAATATTTTCTGGTGTCAATTCATCTTTTTGCAAATTACAATAAATAATTTTTCTTCCAGAAAATCTGTTTCGTTCATTGTCTGTATTCGCTTTTTGTTCATTTTCCTCTCTTGCTTGTTCAAGAGTTTTATTTATTACATCTAGTTCTTGTTTGTTTTCTTCCCTTTCTTATCTCCTCCATAAACTCGAACAGGTTGCAAACGGATTGTAAGCAACCCATTCTTTTAATTTAATGGAGACGAATCAGTTTTAGATACTAGTCCCTCCATTTATCTGTATCTTAACCCTCTATTATAAAATAGTTCTCCTATAATCTACCTTACTAGGTATTTATAGCCTGTCAATACTTTTTCAAGTTTTTTCACACTTATTTCACAGTTTTCCATACATTCTTTGAAAATTTATCGCATTTTTGAACATAAATTATCGATTTATTATCTTTGTTCTTTTCAACAGTTATTTTTTTCATATATTTTAGTTTTATATTTTCATATCTAAATTCCATACATTTGAATTGATATTTACAATGGCTACAAATATTTTTCCTCGTACCACCTCTTAAATATCTTTCATAGTAAATATGTGTGGGTTATCTAATATCGCTTCATATAAACCAGTAGCAAGCAATTCAATAGTATGTTCATCTCGATTTACTTCTAAATCGTATTTACTTGCTATGCAATGCAATAATTCATGTAAAAATGTTTGATTTTGTACTTTCTGTGAGAACTTACTAGCAATAGTTATCTTTTCTTCATCTGTTTCTGTTTTTCCGTAATAATCGCCTTTTACTTCTATTATCTCTGGCTGTTTTATTATTTCATATTCTTTATAACCTACTTTTACTTTGTTGTTTTCTTTTTTATTCTTTTGTCTATATATCTCTCCAATTTCATTTTCTCTTATAATTTCTCCTTTATTAGCATCTCTATATGTTATTTCTGACATCTTTTCCTCCATATTCTTGCAAAATTCTAACTTTATAACAATGTTTTTTATAGTCATCTTCTATTTCAAATGATAGTCCATAAGCTAGTTGATAATAGAATAAATTACATTGTACATAGTTCAAAAAACCTAACTGTACTTCTATAGTTTCATCATAATACATAATAATTTCTTTTGTTTTAATTGAAATTAAATCTTTAAACTTTTTATCTACATTGTTGCACATATTGTCATATCTTTTCATATTTTCTTTACTTATAAAATTTCTTTTAAATATTTCTGTTCCTAATAACCTCATTATATTCCTAATTTACTCCTATCTAATGGTTTTGGCTTGTTTGGTCTACCTCTTAATAAAATTATCTCTGTTACAAATAATGTTGCTGAGTCGGGTGCATCATCATTTCTATTCGGATAATCAAAACTATATGTAGTCAAATTTTTCATAAATCTGCCATAATCACTATTGGGCTTATATTTCCCTTTAGGTTTGAAATGTATTAACTTTCTTAATGTTCCTTGATTATCTTTGATTCTTTGTTCCTTTTTTACTGTACTGTATTTTTCTGTAATAGTACAATAATAAATTCCTCTATCTTCTAGCATTTTATCTAATAATGCTTTTAATGATGTATCTGTGTTATTTTCTATTACTAGCCAAGTAATATGGTGTTCTTCTATTTTTGCAATTATTTCTTCGTATAATTCTGTCATAGCTTTTTTCTTAAAAATAACATCTATCATATAATAATTTCTACCATCTGTTTTACATATTGGCATTGAAACATTATCTTTTCCTCTTCTTGTAGTATCTAATACTGCTAGAGAATAATTGCTATATGCTGGTGTTCCATCTTCATTTACTGGTAATTGGTCATAATGGTTTAATAGTTCATCTGCAAAATCAAGTCCTTCTGCTGGTATTGGGTCTTGTTGATATACACAAGCCCATTGGAAATCATCTGTTACATCTCTTAGTTGTCTTGCTTCTTCTGTTGTCATTACCGCTTCGCAAGTAGTTTCATCATTTTCGTCTAGCAAAGGGACTCTTATTACCACTGTTGAACCATCTTTGCTTTCCCATACATACTTAAATTTATCACTTGGTACTAATTCTGATATTGCTTCTCTATCTTGTATAATTCTATTTAATATATCTTCTGGAGACCACATTGTACCTGCAAAAACAAATTTTGTACTATCTCCATCTCGTCTGTTTATCCAGTTTCCAGTCCATTTATTATATAATGACTGATGTACGACACTATCTGTTGCTTCTTCTGCACCTTTGGTCATATCATCAAATATCATTGCCTTGTTTGCTCTTTTACCTGTTACTTGCCCATCTCTTGATACTGCAATATGTGAAGCTGGTACACTACTATCTTTTAATTTCCAGTTATATACCTCTTTTGTTGCAAATGGATTATCTCCATATTGTCTATATTCTTGGAATACATCTCTATATCTTTTATCTGTTATTAGTTCTCTAACGTTTCTACTAAAGCCTGCTACTAAGTCATCTGAATAGGACATTCTTATTACTGAATAGTCTCTGCTAATTCCATATAGCCAAGCCGTCCAAAATGTCAATGTAACAGATTTCCCTGTGCTAGGTGGGTAACTTGCTATTACATATTTTAAATCGTCTGAAAACGTAATCTTATTCAAATAAAACAGAAATGGTTTTAATACTCCTCGTCTACCTGCTAATACTTTTTTAGTATTATTCATTTCCATATAGTCAAAAAAGTGTTCTAATGACCTTCTTCCTGCAAAAGCCATTGATTTTTCATATAAATCGTAATATTGGCTTTGATATTCAATAGCACACTTTATTATTCTGTTTTCTGTTGCTGGTACTAAGAATATAATTGCATATCTACAAGCATTTAATTCTATTTCCATTCTATTTTTTTGACCTACACCACTATCAAAATATTGTAATAATACTTGATATAGACTTTCACACATTGTGTAATATGAATATTCATCTATTTTCTTTTTTGATTTTAATAGCTGTATTATTTCTTTTATTGTATTTTCATATTCTTGCCTTTACATCACACCTTACATACAAATACTTCCACCAGCTGTTACATTTCCTTTCACATTATCACAATTGCAACTACCTCCACAGTTTATATTGCCTCCTACATCATCACAATTTACAGAGCCTTTACATTGAATGTTTCCTTGTACATTATCACATTGTACTGAACCTTCACATTCTATGTTTTTAACATCTCCATAAATATGAATATCTGAATTTTTACTTGCTTTATCGGAAATTTCTCTGCCGTCTACAAATACTTTATTATTTATAATTGAAACATTATTTCCAGTACATTGTATCGTTTTTCCATTTACTATAATTTTATTCATATTTTTTCTCCTATACTCTTATTTCTATATTTACTTTTGCTTGTGTTTCGTAAGTATCTTTACTAACCAAATCTATGTCTTCGTTTATATCTACATAAAAATCTTTGATATTGTAATCTCTTACAAAAAATGTTATTTTTTCTTTTAATTCTTGTAATCTTTGTTCCACTACCCTATTTCCTCCAACTTTTTCTTTTCTCTTTCTCCTTTTGGAAAGCCTACTTTGCTTACTATGCTATATTTAGGTAAATCAAGGGCTATTTCTATTTTTCTTGCTAAATATGGGCTTAAACCTATTCCTTGATTTAATACTGCCGATATTTTAAATCTTGTTATTTCTCCATTTTCGCCTAAATGTAATTCATTTAATCTATTTACTAAATCTTGTTGTGTCATATTCTTTTTGGTTAATATTAGTTTTATGTATGTTCCTATGTTCCTTTAGTTTCTCTCCTAACTTAAAAACTTTATTTCACTATATTTTCTGCCTAAAAATTCTTTATCGTTTTGGATTTCTTCAATACTTTTAAATCTTAATACTTTATCTTTTAAATATATTTCTTGTTCTTTTGTATTGTAATTTCCTATTGATAAATTTTCTAATGCTTTTCTAAAAAGTCTTTGACATTCATTTCTTGACACACAAACACATAAAATGATTTGAAAATCTTTGTGTTCCCTCTGTTTATATTTAAAAAATATGTCAAATGCTTCTTCCGATGTGTTAAATAATGTTTTGACTTCATAATATAATTGTACTGGCTTCATTTTTTCTCCTAACTATTCAAAAATTCTAATCCTTTATCTGTTTTACATCTTATTTCACTTAATTTAGCACATTTTCTAAATAATTTTTCTCCATATTTTTTGCTATAAATTTCATTTTTACTACCCCAAAAGCCTTTTGGATTTTTTATTTCTATTCCTTTTTCTAATTCCCATTCTTTTATGGTTTGTCTTCTTTCATATTTTGACATAATGTAAATCTCCT
>CAUWNG010000045.1:0-16440 GCA_963560005.1 uncultured Clostridia bacterium | reverse complement strand
ATATCCACTAGTAAAATTCTTTGAAAAAAGCATACAAAAAGAACGCATCTTTTTATTTTGATACGCTCTTAATTTTACATAATATATTTTAAATTTAGGTACAAAAACTAAAGCTACGCTATTTACTAAAACATAACTCTCTCTACAACTGCAACGGTTTCAACTTTCATCATTATTTTTTCCTCTCATTTTTACTTTTATTTTTTTAATTTATATTATTTTTTCTTGAAAGTCAAGAATTTAATTCCAAAGTTCTAAATAAATTTTATAATCTCTAAGTATCTTTCTTACATAATTATTTGTTTCTTTAAATGGAATATTTTCAATATCAGATCCATCTGGTTTTATTATTCCTTCTTTTATCCATTCATCCACATTTCCCATTCCTGCATTATATGCTGCCAAAGATAAATTTAAGTTATTATCATATAATTCCAACAAATCAGAAAAATATTTGCAACCAAATTTTATATTAGTTTCTGGATTAAATAATTCCTTATTTATATCTATTTCTTCATTTATTGAGTTCATTACATCTATAGCTGTATTTTCTACTAATTGCATTAAGCCCATCGCATTACTATCTGATACGGAATTTGGATTGAAATTGCTCTCTGCTTTTATTATTGAAAAAATTAATAATGGATCTATATTATATTCTTCGGAATATTTATATACATATTCGGAATATTCTATTGGATATATTTTTTTCATAATTAAATCCTTTATATTAATTACATCAAATAATAAGTATATTAGTATTCCGAATTACTAATACTATTAAAATAAACTTTTTCATCTTATCTCCTGTTCCTGTATTTTACAGTCATTTTTATTTTAACATTAATACTTTATTTTATGCAATACTTTTTGTATAAAATTCATAATATATCTTTACAAATTCGACATATTAATATACAATATCCTTTGAAAATACATTATTATAAAGGGGATTAAAATGTATAAATTTATATCAAAATGTGAACAAGATACAATTGATTTTGCTTCTAAATTTGCATCTACTCTTACTAATAAAGATATTATTGTTTTATCTGGTGATTTAGGAGCAGGTAAAACCAAATTTGTTCAAGGAATCTTAAAGTATTTTAATTTAGAAAAAGATATTTCTAGTCCTACTTTTACCATTGTTAATGAATATAATTCTTCAAATATTAATATATATCATTTTGATGTTTATAGACTAGAAGATGTTGAAGAGTTTTATGCAATTGGTGGTGAAGAATATTTTTCAAAAGGTATATGCATTATTGAATGGGGCGAAATAATTGAAGAAATATTACCAAATAATTACTATAAAATATTTATTAATAAATATCTGGATGATGAAAATATTAGAGAAATAATTATAGAACCAAAAGGTAATATAGAAATTAAACTTTAAATAAAAAGAGGTAATTAAATTGAATATATTAGCTATAGATACTTCATCTAAAAATGCTTCTGTTGCAATTTTAGATGATTTAAAAATTATATTAGAATTAAATAATAATGATGAAAAAACACATTCTCAGAAATTAATGTTATTAATTGATGAAGCTTTAAAAAAATCAAATTTAAGTTTAGACAATATAGACCTTATAGCCTGTTCTATTGGGCCACGGTTCTTTCACAGGAGTTAGAATTGGAATTGCTACTGCTAAAGCTTTTTCTGATAGTAAAAATATTAAACTTACTGCTGTAAATTCTTTGGAAGGATTAGCCTATAACTTAAATACAAATAACAGCATAATTTGCTCATTAATTGATGCTAAAAACGATAATGTATATTATGGCATTTTTGAAAAAAAAGAAAATTTATTTTCACCTATTTTCCCTATTGGATTCGATAATATCAATAATGTAATAAAAATTTTAAAAAATAAAGAATCTATTACTTTTGTTGGAGATGGAGCTTTAAATAATAAAAATCTACTATTAAATAATTTTGCTAATGCTAATTTTGCTACTACTAAAGAATGTCTAGCTTCTGGTATAAGTATAGGAAAATGTGGTTATTATAAATATTTAAATAATGAATATGGATTATCTACTATTCTCTCTCCACTATATTTAAGAAAATCACAAGCAGAAATTGCTTTAGAGGAAAAAAATAAGTAGGGTTTTTATGAATATTATAATTGAAAAAATGACTTTAGATGATTTAAATTCATTAAAAGAAAATTTTAATAAAAATTTCGATAAATTTTGGAATTATTCAATTTTAGAGAATGATTTTAAAAATAATGATTCATACTATATAGTAGCAAAATGTAATAATGAAGTTTTAGGTTTTGCTGGTTATTTAAAAATATTAGATGAAATTAATATATTAAATATAGTCACTAGAATAGATAAAAGAAATTTACATATTGGAAGCAGAATGTTAGAATACATTATTTATAGTTCAAAAATTATAAAAGCTGATTCTGTAACATTAGAAGTTAATATAAATAATATTCCTGCTATAAAATTATATGAAAAATATAATTTTGAAAAAGTAGGTATTCGAAAAAAATATTATAATGGTATTGATGATGCTATAATTATGACATTACATATTTAAATTTAAAATATAAGGAGGATACTAATGAAAAATAATATGAAATTAAACTATAAAAATTTAAAAGTTGTTTGTAATCCAAACAATTTTAAATTTGACACTACAGAAGATTTAGAACCTATTAATACTGGTATTGGGCAAGATAGAGGAATTAAAGCTTTAGAATTTGGACTCAATGTAGATGTAAAAGGTTACAATTTGTATTTAGAAGGTCCTAGTGGTGTTGGAAAAACAATGTACACAAAAAATTATTTAAATAAAATATCAAAAAGAAAAAAGATTCCTAATGATTGGTGTTATATATATAATTTTGAAAATCCAAATGAACCAATAGCTGTTTCACTCCCTGCTGGTGGTGGAAAAGAATTTGAAGATATTATGAATAGATTTATTAATGATATAAAAGTAGATATTAAAACTACTTTTAATAATGAAGAATTTGAAAAAGAAAGAACTCTTATTAAACATGAATACGAAGAAAGAAGAAATAATTTAATGGAAAAATTAAATCAAAAATCTTCTAAGTATGGGTTCCACGTAAAATCTTCACAAGCTGGTATTTATATGATGCCAATTGTTAATGGCAAAACAATACCAGAAGAAGAATTTAATAAGTTAGATGAAAATACAAAAAAAGATTTTGAAGAAAAATCATCAATTGTACAACAACACATAATGGACGCTATTGTTGAAATAAAAGCTATAGAGCGTGAATCTGAAAAGAAAATTGAAGAATGGCAATCTAATGTTGCTTTGCTTACTGTTAATGCACATATTAATTATATAAAATCTAAATACAAAAGAAATAAAAAAATTAATAAATTCTTAGATGATATAAAAAAAGATATATTAAAAAACATTAGTCATTTTATAGTTGATGAAAAAGCTGAGTGTAAACCCAATATGGCAAATAGACCAGAAATAACTAAACCATGGTTAAACTACAGAGTAAACTTATTTGTTGATAATAGCCATTTAGAAGGTGCACCTGTTATTATGGATTCAAATTATTCTTACCATAATATATTTGGTAAATTAGAATATGAAAACTATTATGGTTCTTTGAAAACAGACTATACTATGCTAAAGCCTGGATTGTTGCAAAAAGCAAATGGTGGTTACATTATATTTCAAGCCAGTGACTTGTTAACAAATAATTTATCTTATGAAACCCTAAAAAAAGTTTTAAGAAGTAAAGAAATTGGAATTGAAAATGCTGCTGATCCACGTTCATCTATGGTTATGATTTCTTTAAAACCTGAACCAATTCCTTTAAATTTAAAAGTTATTCTAATTGGTGATGATAATATTTATCAAACACTATTTTCAGTTGATAGAGATTTTAAAAAATTGTTTAAAATAAAAGTTGAATTTGAAGATGACGCACCTTTTAATACTGAAAATATTCATAAGTTAGCTAGATTTATGGCTGGATATTGTGCCCAAGAACAACTACCTCCACTAACACGTGAAGCTGTTGCTAAAGTTGTAGAATATGCTTCTAAATTAGCTGATGATCAAACTAAACTTTCTACAAAATTCGACAACTTATCTCAAGTTATAGGTGAAGCTGCTACATGGGCTAAAATGAGTAGATCAAAAATTGTTACAGAAGAACATATACAGAAGGCTTTATTTGAATCAGTAGAAAGAGTTAAAAAATATGATTCAAAATATATGGAAATGATAGAAGATAATACTTTATTAATAAGTACCTCTGGAAGTGCAATTGGTCAAATAAATGGTTTAACAGTTATGAATATAGGAACTTATTCTTTTGGTAAACCTGTAAAAATAACTGCTAATACTTATACTGGGAAATCTGGTATTATAAATATCGAAAGAGAAGTTGCTCTTTCTGGTTCTTCTCATTCAAAAGGTGTATTAATTTTAAGTGGTTATTTAGGCGAAATGTTTGCACAAGATATACCATTATCTTTAACAGCTAGTATTTGTTTTGAACAATTGTACAATGGTGTAGATGGTGATAGTGCATCAAGTACTGAACTTTATGCTATACTTTCTAGTTTATCTGGTATACCAATAAATCAAGCTCTTGCAGTAACAGGCTCTGTAAATCAAAAAGGAGAAATTCAACCTATAGGTGGAGTAAATAACAAAATAGAAGGTTTTTTCCAAATTTGTAAATCACGCGGTTTAGATGGCTCACATGGTGTAATTATTCCTCATCAAAATGTTAAGAATTTAAATCTTTCTGATGAAGTTATAGAGGCTGTAAAAAATGGTGAGTTTAATATATACGCAATATCAAATATTGAAGAAGGAATAGAAATTTTAACAGGAGTTCCTGCTGGCAAAAAAGATCCTAATGGTAATTTCCCTGCTGGAACAGTAAACTACCTTGCTTATGAAAAATTGAAAAAATATGCCGAAATAAGTAGAAATAACAATTAATTTTTCTCAATTTTAGTTTACATCTCACTCTAAAAATATTATAATCTATATAAAATGATTGAATATAGTTAATAAACAAAAAAGTTGGATTATTAATCCAACTTTTTTGTTTATTTTATTCCTTTGCTGTTTCTGTTTTCTCTTCTACAACAGGTTCTTCTACTAATTCTTCTTTAACAACTAATTCTTTGTTTTCTATTCTAGCACCAGTATTTTCTTTAGTTTTAGCAGATTTTCCTACTCTATCTCTTAAATAGTATAATTTAGCTCTTCTAACTTTACCTACTCTAACTAATTCAACTTTTTCAACTAATGGAGAATGAATTAAAAATGTTTTTTCAACACCCACACCATAAGATATTTTTCTTACAGTAAATGTTGCATTTACTCCTCCACCTTGTTTTTTTATAATAATTCCTTCAAATACTTGAATTCTTTCTCTATTGCCTTCTTTTATCTTTTGGTACACTTTAACAGTATCACCAACTTTTAAATCTGGTATCTTATTTTTTAGTTGTTCATGTTCAATTGATTTTATGATATCCATTATTGATATCCTCCTTTCTTTCTATTTTAATAAATCTGGTCTTTTAATTTTAGTTATTTCTAATGATTGTTTTTTTCTCCATTTTCTTATATTTTCATGATGTCCTGATAATAATACTTCTGGAACTTTTTTACCTAAGAATATTTCTGGTCTTGTATATTGTGGATATTCTAAGAGATTTTCTGAAAAAGATTCTTCCATAACAGATTCTTTATTTAATACCCCTTCTACATACCTACTTATACTATCTATTAAAACCATACTTGGTAATTCTCCACCAGTTAAAACATAATCTCCTATAGATATTTCCTCATCAACAATTTTATCTATTACTCTTTGATCTATACCTTCATAATGCCCGCATAATAAAATCAAATGTTTTTCTTTTGCTAGTTCTTTTACTTTATTTTGATTTAAAACGTTTCCTTGTGGAGATAAATATATAACCTTTGCCTCTTCTGACTTTACAGAATTATAAGCATTATATACTACATCTGGCTTTATAACCATTCCTGCTCCTCCACCGTAAGGTGTATCATCAACTTTATTATGCTTATTATTAGAAAAATCTCTAATATTTACCAAATTAATATCTATTATATTTTTTTCTATTGCTTTACCTATTATGCTTTGCTTAATTGCTTCAAACATTTCAGGAAAAAGTGTAAGCACATCAAATCTCATTAAATTCACCTTATATTAAACCTTCTAATAAATGAACTATTATTTTTTCATTATCTATGTCGATTTTTTTTATTACCTTTTTTAATGCTGGTAAAAGAATTTGCTTTCCCAATTCGTCTTTTATAACATAAATATCATTTGCACCTGAATTATATATATCATCAACTTTTCCAAGCAAATTTCCTTCTTCTGTAAATACATTAAGTCCTATTAAGTCTGCTATAAAATATGTACCTTCTGGAAGCTTTCTGGCATTACTTCTATGTATTTTCAAATAGCAAGTTTTATACTTTTCAGCTTCATTTATATCTTCTATACCTTTTAATTTTAATAGTACAAAATTTTTATGATATTTTACTTCTTGTATTTCCATTTCTATTAATTTTTTGTTTTTTTCTACTAATACGCTATTTAATTCTTCAAATCTAGAAATATCGTCAGTGTATGGTACTACTTTAACATATCCTTTTATCCCAAATGTATTTACAATTTGACCAATTTCAAAATATTCTTGTTTCATTTTAAGATTTCCTCTTAATCAATAAATTCTACAATAACTTTTTCTTTGCCTGCTAAAGATTTTATTATAGTTCTAATAGCTTTTGCAATTCTTCCTTGCTTTCCTATTACTTTCCCCATATCTTCTTCAGCAACTTTAACTTCTAAGATAGTCTTATTATTTTCTTCTTTTTGTATAATTGAAACACTATCCTTTTTATCAACTAAATTAGTTACTATAGTTTCTAAAATTTCTTTCATTTTTTATCCTTCCAATAATATTATTTTGTTCTATCAATTAGATTTTTTACTGTTTCTGTTGGTTTTGCACCATTTTTTACCCATTTTTCTAATTTTTCTTTGTCTAATATTATTGTTGAAGGCTCTGTCATTGGGTCATAAGAACCTATTCTTTCTATTATTTTTCCATCTCTTGGGCTTCTTGAATCTGCAACTACAATATGATAGAATGGAGCTTTTTTTGCACCTTGTCTTTGTAATCTTATTTTTACCATTAATATTCACCTCCTAAAAAATTTTATATATTAAAAAAATTAAAATCTAATATTCTTTAAATCTTTTGGATCAATACCCTTTAATAAATTTTTCATTCCACCTTTATTATTTTGAACCTTTTTCATCATTTTTTGTGTTAATTCAAAAGATTTAATAAATTTGTTAACTTCTTGCACACTTGTACCACTACCTTTTGCTATCCTTAATCTTCTGCTTCCATTTAAAATTCGTGGATTTTTCTTTTCTTCTTTTGTCATTGAACAAATTATAGCTTCTATTCTTATAAATTCTTTATCATCTACTTTTAAATTCTTTATATCAGCCATTCCAGGTATCATTTTTAATATTGATGAAAAAGAACCCATTTTTTTTACCTGTCTTAGTTGTGCTAAATAATCATCTAAATCTAATTCTTTTTTTCTTAATTGTTTTTCTAATTTTTCTGCTTGTTCTATATCAAATGTTTCTTCTGCCTTTTCTATAATAGAAAGCACATCTCCCATTCCTAATATTCTTTGTGCCATTCTATCTGGATGAAATACTTCTATATCATTAAGTTTTTCACCTGTAGCTGCAAATTTTATTGGTCTTCCTGTTACTTTCTTTACAGAAATTGCTGCACCACCACGCGTATCACCATCTAACTTAGTAAGTACAACTCCATCTATTCCTAATTCTTCATTAAACGCTTTAGCAACATTAACTGCATCCTGACCTGTCATGCTATCTACTACTAAAAGTATTTCATGAGGTTTTACATTTGACTTTACATTTTTTAATTCTTCCATTAGTTCTTCATCTATATGAAGTCTTCCAGCTGTATCTAATATAACAATATCATTTAATTTACTAATTGCTACAGACATAGCTTGTTTTGCAATATGAACAACATCTTTCGACTGTTCATTTGCAAATACTGGTATGTTTAATTGTGCTCCTACTACTTGAAGTTGTTTTATCGCAGCAGGTCTATACACATCACATGCAACTAGTAATGGTTTTTTCCCCTCTTTTCGCAATAAATTAGCAAGTTTTCCAGCGGTAGTAGTTTTACCAGATCCTTGAAGTCCTACTAACATTATTACAGTTGGTGGATTAGGTGTAAAATTAATTTTACTTTGAGTTCCACCTAATAATTCTACTAGTTCATCTTTTACAATTTTTATAACTTGTTGTCCAGGTGTTAGTGATTTTAAAACATCTTGCCCTAACGCTTTTTCTTGTATAGAATTTATAAATTCTTTTACTATTACATAATTAACATCTGCCTCTAATAAAGCAAGTTTTACTTCTCTTAGCATTTCTTTTAAGTCTGATTCTGTAATTCTAGCCTTACCTTTTAATTTTCTTGTTATTTCTTGAAGTTTTGAACTTAAACCTTCAAATGCCATTATTTTCTTACACCCTCTCTTTAATAAAAATTAAACTAAACAACTTAATTCTTTTCTTACGTTATTAAGAATTTTTTCAATTTTTTTATCAGAATAACTTTCTTGTATTTTACTTATTTCTGATAAAATATCTTGAATTTGCTTTTCTTGTTTCGCCATTTTATTCATAATTAAAAGCTTTTCTTCTAACTCGAAAAGTTTGTTTTCCCCCTTTTTTATTACATCTCTTACTGCTTGCCTTGTTATATTATTATTTTCTGCAATCTCTGAAAGTGATAAATCATTGTTATAGTAATCATTTATTATTTCATATTGTTTATTAGTTAATAGTTTTCCATATATTTGACATAGAATACTAACTTTAACATTTTTATCCATTTCAATCACTCACTTTCATTTGTAATGCTATTATACTTTACACTATTTTTTATCATTTGTCAAGTATTTAAGTAAAATTCCTTGTAATTTTGCATTATGCAAAAAAATTAGTGTCTCTTAATAAGGGACACTAATTTTTTTCGCAATTATAATAGCATTGTTATTTTTTAATTAAAAGACCATAACCCTGCTTTTTCAAGCTTTTCCCAGTTTGCTGCTAGAACATTTACCTGTTGATTATATCCTACTCGTTGTTTTCGAATATACAATAAGTCTTTAGCAATCATTTCATTTAATGTTGCCCTAACTATGTCTTCCTCGATTTCATTTTGCTTTGCTAGTTTTTTAACTGTAGCTGTAAAAGTTGGAATTATTTCCATTTTATCTGAAACATAAGCCATGTTTTTTACAACTACTGGATATAATCCGCGTAATACTTCATCAGATGCTGGAATTTCTATAGTCTTTGTTGCTATAGTTCTTAACTGATTGCTTAAAGCTTCTTTTACTCCATAAACAATTACCTGTTTATTTAACTGTCTTAAATAGTTAACCACACTCTGAAAGTGAGCATCACCAGTAAAGATAATATATGTATTAACTTTAGGATGTTCTACTATATATCTGTATATGTAGTCAAGCATCACAAAGTCTGTCATATCTTTCTTTGTACTATTTAATTCCTGATGTGTTTCAATTATATCATTCGTAACACATCTAATTCGTGCTAACTGTTCATTAATTTCAGGATAACTAAAATCAGCAAAAACAAAAATGTTTTCTAAGTTATACTGTTTTTCCAGCTCATTCCTCCATTCAACAATATCTGGTTTTAGTCTATACAATTTTTTAAGACTATAAAACCAATGTTCATAATCCACAAAAACTACTGCTTCTTCTTTTTTCACTCCTTCTTTCCGAAATAGCGAAATTACATTATTACCTACATTGCGAAAAAGGTTCATTTTTAAGCCTCCTTAAATTAATTTTTTTTACGTTACTCTCATTTTAGTCTTTTAAGGATATATAAAGCTAAAGTTCATTCATATTATACCATAAATCGACATAATATTCAAGTTTAACTACATAATAAAATTTATGTTTCTTTACAACTTATATTTATGTTTTCTATTTTTATATTTAACTCTCTTGTTACTATGTTCTGTATTTGTGCTATATCTTTTGGTTTCAATTCTTTACATTTAACTATTATACTAGCTGTATCTTTATTTATAAATATTATTAAATCTTCAAAACCTTTTGTTTTTATTAAATTTTCTGATATCATTATTGCATTTTTTTCATTATTAATTCTATTTATTTCTTGTTGTGCTATATTTTTTTGTTCTGTTTGCACTGTACTACTTTCTAAAATATCCTGATATGTTTCTAATGTTTGTGAATACATTGTATCTCTATCTAATCTAGATTTTGTAAAATAGTCATCTGTTTTATTTACTACAGTAGATGTTTCTTCTGTAATTATATTTGTATTTTCTTGTATGATATTATTTTCTAATATATTATTTTCTTCTATTATATTGCTTTCTATATTTTGTGATATATTATTTTCTACCACATTTGAATTTACTAATTTTGCATCTCCTATTCCAGCCATTTCTTCTGCATCGGCTAATGCTCCTGTTGCTAATAATTCTTGATTGTTATTTGTAGAATTTAAATATCCTGCTGCAATTAACATTAATGCAATTACAAAAATAACAACTTGATTTTTTTTCAAAACTTTCATTTTTTCACCTCTATACAATTATTAATTCATTTCAAACACTTGTATTTTATGTGTTGCTAATCCGAGTTACAGCTTCTACCGCTTCTATTATATTTCTCTTTACTTCTATATTTTTAGCTCCTTTAGCTGTAATTATGGCTCCTTGTATTTTAGGATTTACAATACTTTGAGTAATTGGTATTTTTTTACCATTTTCTTCTTTATAGATTATATCTTTTTTTATATCTTTCTCAACAGTATTACGCTCACCACCATTTATATCTTTTTCTTTAGTATCTTTTTGAGATGTTTCTTCATTATATATAGGTATTATTTGACTAGTTTGTGAATATGTTATTAAAACTTTTACTTCTCCTACTCCATTTATCTTTGATAAGATATTTTCTAAATCTCTTTCCATATCTTTTTCTTCTATACTTGAAACTTCTTCAACTTTATTTTCATTTGTTAAAGCTAATTTTTTATTATCATCTGAAACATTTTCTTTAGTTTTTCTTTTATCTCCATTCCATATTACATTAATTGCTATTATAGTTATTATTAAAATAATAATAAATACAACCATATTTTCAATTTTCTTTTTATTATCTTTCCCTTCTGTTCCTTTATCTATAAGTGACTTTATTTTATCTTTAAGCATACTGTTTACCTCCATTTCAATTTATAATAATATTATCTTCTGGTAATTCATACACTGAACTTAAATATTCTTTTATATCATTTTTTTCTTTTTTACTCACTTCTTTTTTCTCATCATTTACTTTTTTTTGATTGGATGTAGATATATTTATTTCTATTTCATTGACTATTTCTATATTGCTATTTTCTTTTTGTTCGTCGAATTTAGAGATAAATATCGTTACATTATTAATTGTATACTCATCATTATCTTGTATATCAATCTCCATACTCTCTACATTATATCCCTTATTTTCAATTTTTCCTGTAATATCTGCTTTTAAACTTGAAATATATACTTCTTTTATATTATCATTATTACTGTTTTCTAATTCATTATAAATATTATTTCTACTTACTGTTTCTACATATTCATCTAAATCAATAATATCAGATAATTTAAATTCTTTATTGGTAATTTTAGTTATTACAGGAGAAACAATTGTAAAAAGTATGTAAATACCTACTACTACTTTAATATATTTTTTTGAACTTCCCTCTGGTAATAACATTTCAATAATAGTAGCAATAATAACTGCAACTATTATTCCTTGTGCCCAACCGCTAATCCACTCTACCATTATTTTTCCTCCGTTACCTATACATTAACCCACTATTAGATATTTTTATTACAAGAGTAGTACCTATAATTAACATTACTGATATGCTACACATTATTGCTAATAATATTTTAAATGTATCTCCAACTTGTTCTAATAATTTAATAATTTTTCCATCTGCTATTGGTTCACATACTGCTGCTCCTAAGTAATATAAAAACATTAAAAATGCTAATTTTATTATTGGTAAAACACATATTGAAACAATTACAATTATTCCTACAATTCCCACCGCATTCTTTAATATTGAGCTACAACCTATAACAGTATCAACAGCATCTCCTAATATTTTACCTACTACTGGAATAAAAGTAGAAACTGCCGCTTTAGCAGTTTTAGCTGTAACACCATCAACTGTACTACTCATACTACCTTCAATTGAAACAATTCCTACAAATAATGTTAATACAATACCTAAAATCCAAATTACAGTAGAATTAAAAAATTTTGCTAATTTATTTATTTGTATTCTATCTGATATGTTGGATACTATTCCTAACGCAGTTGATACTAATACAACAGGAATAATTATAGTTGTTATAAAATTTCCTATAAATGTAATAATAAATAAAATTATTGGTTGTAATAAATTCGCAGACACTATATTCCCTGTTGTAAGCATTAATGTTATTAATATAGGTATTAAATTATTCATAAAACCTACTAAATCTTGAATAGAACTTCTTACAATATTTAAAATATCCGCAAAATTACTCATTATCAAAGTAACTATTAATATATATTGAACATAATATGTAATTTGTGATATACCTTTGTTTTCTAACCCCTCACTTATACTTTTTAATATACTATGTATTATAATTATTACAATAATACTCCCTATTACAGTAACTGAATCTAATATTTCTTTTCCTAATAAATTTAATATGCTCTTTATTATTGTAGTATTATTTATATTTCCGTTTATAGCAGAATTGAACAAATCCCCTAAGTTCATTTCTTCAAAAGTATCTTTTGTGTATTTTTCTGCTTCTTCTAAAAATCCTGATATGTCTAACATATTTTTTTGTGTTTCCATTATTTCATCTTCCGATACATTTTCTTCTGCATAACTAATTGTAGTAAATGTAAAAATAAATAATTCTAATAATATAAAGAGGATAAAAGTTTTCTTTTTCATGAATATCCTCCATTTTATGGCAGTATTTTTATTATCGTTTGTAGCAAACTAGCTATTATTGGAATTGACATTGATATGATAATTATTTTGCCTCCTATATCCACTTTATTTGCAATTGCACTTTCACCCGAATCTTTACATATACTAACTGTAAATTCTGTTAAAAAGGCTATTCCAGTTATTTTTATAAGTAGCACCAAAAACTCATTATTTATAGCTATTTTATTGGATAATGATTTTAATAAATCTATTATTGCTCCCATTTTATCGAGAATATCAATGCCCCTGCTATTAAAGAAACATACATAACAAATTCCGGTCTATATTGTTTTACAATTATAATTATTATTAAAGCAATTAACGCTATACCAATTATTTTTATTATTTCCATACCCCAATCATTCCTTTCCAAAGTATAAATTTTGGTATAGGAAAATTATAGTCCAAACATTGTCCTCACACTTGTAAACAAATTACTTATTTCTCTAATAACTAATGATAATACTATAACAATTCCTGCTAAAGTTGTCATCATAGCCTGATCTTCTCTGCCTGCTCTTACCAAAACCTGATATAATACTGCCACCAATATTCCTATTGCTGCTATTTTAAATAATAAATTTATATCCATATTTCCCCCTTTCTTTTAGAGCTACTAATATTTTATAAAAATTTCGATATACAATAAATTTTATTTATATAAGTATTATCACAATAGTAAGCCCTACAACAATTCCTAATGTCCTATACATTTTTTCATTTTTGCTTCTTTCACATTCTGCTTTTTGGATTTGTGTTTCTAAAAATTCATTAACTAATTCTATTTCACTTAATTGCCCGTCTAAATCAGTTTGTCCTAACATTCTACCTAAATTTCTTATTACGCCTTTATCTTCATTATTCATATTTGTATTAACATTCTCTAAAGCATAATTCCATGCTTCTCCAGCTTGCTTGTCCTTCATCTCTGTTGTTGCCACATTAAATATTTTTGATACACTACCATCAACTTTTAAAGAAATTTCAGAAAAAATACTTGGTATTGGTTCATAAGTAAATTTTATTTTAGTTGCAAACATATTTAATGCATTTTTCATATCTTTTAATTCTTTTGCCCTATCAAAATATTTTTTAGAAAATACTATTCCTATATAACTACTTCCTCCTAAAATTAACATTAGCATAAATAATTTTATTAAAAACATATCAATTTCCTCCTTTGTTATACACTTATTTTCGTATCTGAATATTCTAAAATTACATTTCTATTTTTATCTAAGAACAAAATCCTTTCTATGATTTTGTCGTTGTATAATCTATTTAATACTGGGTTAGCTATAATGTCTTGTATGTTTTCACCATGAGCAGTAAATATTCCTTTAACTCCTGAACACACACCATATTCTATAGCTTCTACATCTTCTTTTTTTCCAATCTCATCAGCAACAATTACTCTTGGATTCATAGAGCGAATAAGCATTTTTAATCCTATTGATTTTGGTATATTATCTAGTACATCTGTTCTTATTCCCAATTCGTTTTGTTCTACTCCTTTATGCATTGCTGCAATTTCGCCTCTTTCGTCCACTACACCAATATTTAATCCTTTAAATCCTATTTCTGGTATACCATCACTTATATTCTTAACTATATCTCTTAATAAAGTGGTTTTTCCTCTTCCTGGTGGAGAAACAACTAAAGTATTGTAAATAGTATTATTTTCTATATCTAATATATATTGTAAAGCCATTTTACTACAACCAAAAATTTGTTTAGCTATTCTAAAATTCAAGCTACTTATGTACGAAATATTTGTAACTTTTCCATCTTTTATTACAACATTTCCAGTTATTCCAACTCTATGACCTCCTGCTATAGTTATAAAACCTTCACAAATTTGATTTTGATATGAGTAAATGGAGTTATCACATATATGTTGTAATATTTGCATAATATCTTTAGAATCTATAATATAGTTTAATATTTTTTCATCTTGTCCGATTTTCAATGCCACTGGTTTATTTAATCTTATTCTTATTTCTTCTAACTTATTTAAAGGATGCATAATTACTTTTTCCTTTAATTCTTTAGGGAAATATTTTAGTATATCTTTCATTAATAAATTATCCTTTTCTAAAAATTCTTTAATCAAAAAAAGAACATAGTTGCATATATTATATATATATGACTATGTTCCTATTTTTAGAACCATTTTATATGATTTTTTTACATCTTTATTATTCTTCCCAATTATGATATACGCTCATAACATCATCAAGATCATCAAGTGCATCTATTAATCTTTCCATCTTTTCACTAGACTTCTCATCTAATGCAATATATGTGCTTGGTACTCTTTGTATTGAAGCTTCAACAAAGTCTAGCCCTGCATTTTCCAAAGCTTCTCTGACAACAGAAAAATCATCTGGTGAAGTAGTAATTTCATATACTTCTTCTTCACTACTAAAATCTTCTGCCCCAACTTCTAATGCTAACATCATTAATTCATCTTCTGATTTGTCTGTTGAAGTTTTATCTATTACAATAATTCCTTTTCTATCAAATAAATAAGATACACAACCAGAAGTTCCTAAATTTCCTCCTGCTCTGTCAAAAACATGTCTTACATCAGCTGCTGTTCTATTTCTATTATTTGTACTAGCCTCTACTATTATTGCAACTCCATTTGGTCCATATCCTTCATAAATTATTTCTTCATAATCTTCTGCACTGCCTTCTCCAGATGCTTTTTTTATAGCATTTTTGATTGTATCATTTGGCATATTTGCCGCCTTACATTTTGCTATTACATCTTTCAACTTGGAATTTCCTGCTGGATCTGGTCCACCTTGTTTTACTGCTACTAATAATTCTCTTCCTAATTTTGTAAATATTTTTCCTCTTGCAGCATCTGCTTTTCCTTTTTTAGCCGCAATATTATGCCATTTGCTGTGTCCTGACATTGTAAATTCCTCCTTTATTTCTTCTTACACATATCTGCAATTATTATGTTTTATTTTTTTATTACTTGTACTATCTTATCACATTTTTTTCTTTTTGTGTAGCATATTTTAAGATTTTTCAAAATTTATTTGTTATTTTAAATTTTTTAGTCTAGTTGTACACATAAAGTTATTGAGTATTTTCTAATGTTACTCTATTATCTATATTATAAGCATTTTATCATAATTTTCTATTTTTGTATATATGGTGAATTGAAAAAGTAAATTCAATTTTCAAAAAATTGAAAATAAAAAAAGAG
>CAUWNG010000044.1:0-16504 GCA_963560005.1 uncultured Clostridia bacterium | reverse complement strand
TGGTTGGGACATTTTCTTATTTCATTACTTAAGACATTATCACATTTCTTTCATACAAAGAAAAAGTAGTGTTTTTAACTCTTGACAAAATAATTATAACGTTTTATAATATTAATGTTCAGAGTTTTGCACCATTAGCTCAGTTGGTAGAGCAGTTGACTCTTAATCAAATGGTCGGAGGTTCGAATCCTCTATGGTGCACCAAATATTTTAAAGAAAGGCAAAGTATTGCCTTCTTTTGTTGTATGGGGGGATTTATTATGTTTAAAATGTATAATACAGATATAAAAACTAATATAACAGAAATTACAACAGAGTATAAAAAGGGTAATTGGATAAATATGGTTTCTCCTACACAAGAAGAAATAGAAGAAGTTTGTAAACATGTTAATATAGAGGAAAGTTTTATAAAATATGCATTAGATAATGAAGAAAAAGCCAGAATAGACATTGAAGAAGAAGATAATACTATTTTATTTATTATAGATGTTCCAGTTAGAGAAAGGGAAAGAGATAGTATAATATATTCAACTATGCCAATTGGTATTATTTTTGTTAGAGATGATTATATTATTACAGTTTCATTAAATAAAAATCAAATAATTGAAAATTTAGAAAAAAAATTGAAAAATATAATTACATATAAAAAAAGCAGAATGTTGTTACAAATTTTTTATTCTAATGCAGAATTGTATTTAAATTTATTAAAGAAAATAAATAAAGAAACAGAAATAGCAGAATATATTTTAAAAAATTCTATGAAAAATAAAGAATTATTAAAATTGTTAAGTTTAGAAAAAAGCTTAGTATATTTTACTACTTCTTTAAAAGCTAATGAAGTTGTTATGGAAAAAACAATGAGGGGAAAAATAGTAAAATTATATGAAGAAGATGAAGATTTATTAGAAGATTCGATAATTGAAAATAAACAAGCAATAGAAATGAGTAAAATATATAGTGATATTTTAACAGGTACAATGGATGCGTATGCTTCAATAATTTCAAATAATTTAAATGGTGTTATGAAGTTTTTAACATCTATTACAATTATTTTAGCAATACCAACAATGCTTGCAAGTTATTGGGGAATGAATGTTAAAGTACCATTAGAAAATAATCCACTTGCTTTTTATATAATTTTATTAGTATCTGTAATTGTTGCAATAATTGTAACTTTATGGTTAAATAAAAAAAATATGTTAAAATAGAAAAATTATACTTCCTTTAGATGCTAAGAATAATTGCTTATTATTTGGATATAATTATTATAAACATTATAAAAACATATATGTTTTAAGGAGGTAAATAAATGAAAGTTATAGATAAAATAGCTCTTTTACTTGTAATAATAGGTGCAATAAATTGGTTATTAATAGGAATATTTAATTATAATTTAGTTGATTCTATTTTTGGTGTAATGTCTTTTGTAAGTAGAGCTATATATATATTAGTAGGTATTTCGGGACTATGGTGCATAAAGGCATTATTTGAAGAAAAATAAAAAAGGCTTAAAATATACAATTGTATCAATTTTTTAGTATTGAAATACACTTTATATTAGTATATAATATAAAGTGTATTTTGTATTTTAGGAGGAATTTTAATGCTTACAACTACAGGAGTTACAATTAGATTTGGAAAAAGAACTTTATTTGAAGATGTAAATATAAAGTTTAATAAAGGTTGTTGTTATGGAATAATTGGAGCAAATGGTGCTGGAAAGTCTACTTTTTTAAAAGTTCTTTCTGGAGAATTAGAACCAAGCAAAGGAGAAGTTAGTAAAAATAAAAATGAAAGATTATCTGTTTTAAAACAAGATCACTTTGCTTTTGAAAAATATAGTGTATTAGATACAGTTATAATGGGAAATCAAGAGCTATATGATATTATGAAAGAAAAAGAATCTATTTACGCTAAACCAGATTTTTCTGAAGAAGATGGTATGAAGGCTGCTAAGTTGGAAGAAAGATTTGCAGAATTGGATGGATGGAATGCAGAAACAGATGCAGCAGTTTTATTAAATGATTTGGGAGTTGAAACAGAAAAACATTATAAATTAATGGAAGAATTGGAAGCAAGAGAAAAGGTAAAGGTGCTTTTGGCACAGGCTTTATTTGGAAATCCAGATATATTATTACTAGATGAGCCAACAAATGATTTGGATTTAAAAAGTATAAATTGGTTAGAAGAATTTTTAATTAATTTCGAAAATACTGTAATAGTTGTATCTCATGATAGATATTTTTTAAATAAAGTATGTACACATATTGCAGATGTGGATTTTGGAAAAATAAAAGTATATCCGGGAAATTATGACTTTTGGTATGAATCTAGTCAGCTTGCTCTAAAACAAATGAAAGAAGCTAATAAAAAGAAAGAAGAGAAAATAAAGGAATTACAAGACTTTATAGCAAGATTTAGTGCAAATGCTTCAAAATCTAAACAAGCGACTTCAAGAAAAAAATCATTGGAAAAAATCGAATTAGAAGAAATAAAACCATCAAATAGGAAATATCCTTATATAGATTTTAAACCAGATAGAGAACCAGGAAAAGAAATATTACAAGTTAAAAATATTTCTAAAACAATTAATGGAGAAAAAATTTTAGATAATTTATCATTTACTGTAAAGCAGAATGATAAAATAGCTTTTTTAGCAGATAATGAAATAGCTAAAACAATTTTATTTCAAATAATATCAGGTGAAATTGAAGCAGATGAAGGAGAATTAGTTTGGGGAACAACAATAACCAATAATTATTTTCCTAAAGATAATAATTATTTATTTGAATCAGATTTATCTATTACTGATTGGTTAAGACAATATTCTAAAGATCCAGATGAAACATATATTAGAAGTTTTTTAGGAAGAATGTTGTTTTCTGGAGAAGAAGCTTTGAAAAAGGTTAATGTGTTATCTGGAGGAGAAAAAGTTAGATGTGTTCTTGCTAAAATGATGCTTTCTGGAGCTAATTTATTAATTTTTGATGAACCAACCAATCATTTAGATATGGAAAGTATAACTGCATTAAACGAAGGAATGATAAAATATAAAGGAAATATTTTATTTACTTCACATGATCACCAATTAACTCAAACTGTAGCTAATAGGATTATAGATATACAAAAAGATGGAAGCATTATAGATAGAGAAGTTACATATAATGAATATTTAGAGATAGAATAAGGAGTTTATATGATTTGTGAATTACATAAAGATAAATGGAAAAAATTGTACAAAGAACATTTAAAAAAGGATTTTCCAAGAAATGAATTATATTCTTTGAATGAATTTTTAAAAGAGTCAGAAAATAAAAGAATAGATATTTATATTGAAGATGAAAGAGAAAAAGCATATATGGTTACTGGAGAAAGTGACCATATAACTTTTATTTATTATTTTGCTGTATATGATGATTATAGAGGACAGGGAATAGGAACTAAATTCCTTAAAGAATATATAGAAAAGAGTAATAAGACAATAGTGTTAGAGATAGAAGATCCTAAAAGATCAAAAAGTGAGAATGAAAAAGAAAAAAGAATTAGAAGGCAGAAATTTTATGAAAGATTAGGATTTGTGGTGGATAGTAGAGTAAAATCATATTATTTTTTTGAGCATTATTTAATTTTAACAACTCCTACTAATTTACCTATAAAAACTATAAAACAAGAAATAAAGGATTTATATGAACATATAAGTAATCCATTAATTATGAAAAATTTTAAAATGGAAGTAGAAGAGTAAAGTTACTATAAAAATGGATTATAAGAAAGGAACAAAAGTAATGAATATTGTTGATATAATAGCAGAAGAGTTAAATATAAAAATGTCACAGGTAGAAGCTACTATAAAATTAATAGATGAAGGTAATACTATACCGTTTATTGCTAGATATAGAAAAGAAGTAACAGGTGGGCTATCTGATGAGATATTAAGGGATTTAGGAGAAAGATTAAATTACTTAAGGAATCTTGAAACAAGAAAGCAGGAAGTGAAAAAATCTATAGAGTCTCAAGGAAAATTAACAGAAGAAATTATACAAAATTTGGAAAGTGCTATGACTTTATCAGATGTAGAAGATATTTATAGACCATATAAACAAAAGAAAAAAACAAGAGCAACAGTAGCTAAAGCAAAAGGTTTAGAGCCATTAGCTAATATAATAATGTCACAAAAAGAGAAAAGAGATATATATGAAATTGCAAAAGAGTATATTAATGAGGATAAAGAAGTAAATTCAGTAGATGAAGCCATACAAGGTGCAAAAGATATTATTGCAGAAAATATATCTGATAATGCAGAGTACAGAAAGATAATAAAAAAGATTTGTTATAGAGAAGGTGTTATATTAACAAAGGCTTCTAATTCAGAAGAAAAATCTAGTTATGAGATGTATTATGATTTTAATGAAAAAATAAGTAAGATACCAAGTCATAGAATTTTAGCTATAAATAGGGGAGAAAAAGAAAAATATTTAAAAGTGCATATTGAAAAGCCAGAAAAATTTATATTATCTAAAATAAAGTATAATGTAATAAAAGGGGAAACACAATTTAAAAATATTTTGGAAGAGGCTATAGAAGATGGATATAAAAGGCTTATTGAACCTTCAATAGACAGGGAACTTAGAGCAGATTTAACAGAAAAAGCAGAAGAAAATGCAATAAAAGTTTTTGGAAAAAATGCAAAACAATTGTTATTAGCAGCACCATTAAAAGGTGTTACAGTAATGGGATTTGACCCTGCATATAGAACTGGATGTAAAATTGCAGTAATAGATGAAACTGGTAAAGTTTTAGATACAACTACAGTGTATCCAACAGAACCACAAAATGATGTAATTGGAGCCAAAAAAGAACTTAAATCTTTAATTAACAAATATAATGTTTCAATGATAGCAATCGGAAATGGAACAGCTTCTAGAGAATCAGAAAGTTTTGTGGCAGAATTGTTAAAAGATTTAGACAGAGAGGTTTATTATACTATAGTAAGCGAGGCAGGTGCTTCTGTATATTCTGCGTCAAAATTAGCAACACAAGAGTATCCTGATATTAATGTTTCTTTAAGAGGAGCAATTTCAATAGCAAGAAGATTACAAGATCCATTAGCAGAATTAGTAAAAATAGATCCAAAGGCTATTGGAGTAGGGCAATATCAACATGATGTTAATCAAACTAAACTAACAGAAACTTTAAGTGGTGTTGTAGAAGATGCAGTTAATAAAGTGGGAGTTGATGTAAATACTGCTACACCTTCACTTTTATCTTATGTTTCTGGTATAAATAAAACTATAGCTAATAATATTGTTAAATATAGAGATGAAAATGGAAAGTTAAAAGAAAGAAAGGAATTATTAAAAGTTCCTAAATTAGGAAAAGTTGCATTTGAGCAATGTGCTGGTTTTATAAGAATACCAGAGGGAAAAAATCCATTAGAAAATACAGGAGTACATCCAGAAAGTTATATAATAGCAGAAAAGTTATTAAATAATTTAGGAAACCAAAAAGAAGATTTATTGGATAAAATAAAATTAAACGAAATAAAAAACAAGTTATCAGAAATAAATATTGAAAAAACTGCAAAGGAATTAGAAGTTGGGGAAATAACACTAAAAGATATAATCTATGAACTTTCAAAACCAGGGAGAGATCCTAGAGAAGATATGCCTAAGCCAATATTAAGGGCAGATGTACTTAAATTTGAAGATTTAAGAGAAGGGCAAATATTAAGTGGAACTGTAAGAAATGTAACAGATTTTGGAGCTTTTGTTGATATTGGAGTAAAATATGATGGACTAGTACATATTTCTAATTTAAGTAATGGATATGTAAAAAATCCTTCTGAAATAGTAGCTGTAGGAGATGTTGTAAAAGTAAAAGTAATTGGAATTGACTTAGATAAAAAGAAGGTTCAATTATCAATGAAAGATTGTAAATAAAAAAAGTAGAAATCGAAAGCTTTGCTTTCGATTTCCATATTTTTTTATTCATACTGTTTTTGTATTTTTTCAATTTCTTCATAATGGTTATTTAAAATATCTAAAAATGCAGACGTAATTGAAGGATCAAACTGTGTTCCAGAACATCTTTCTATTTCATATTTTACATTTTCTAAAGGAATAGAATTTCTATAAATTCTTTTTGAAGTCATTGCATCAAATGCATCAACTACAGCTGCAATTCTTGCTAAGTATGGAATATTATTTCCCGATAAATTTTCTGGATAGCCTTTACCATCATATCTTTCATGATGATATTTAACTATAGGAATCATATCTTGAAAAATACTTGCATTAGATAAAATATGTGCTCCTATAGATGGATGTTTTTTTATTTCATTATATTCTTCATCAGTTAATTTTGAATCTTTTAAAAGAATTCTATCAGGAATACCAATTTTCCCAATATCATGAAATAATCCTCCAATTTCTAAAGTTCGTAATCCAATTGTGTCTACATTTAGCTTTTTGCCAAGTAATACAGAATAAGCAGAAACTCTGTCTGAATGTCCTCTAGTATAAGGGTCTTTGGCTTCAACAGTATATCTTAATGTTTGTACACTATCTAAGTAAGCCCTTTCTAGTTTTATATATGTATCTGATAGTTCATTGTTAATTCTTTTTATTTCTTTCATTTGTTCTATAGACTTTATTCCAGATTCGATAAGCAATAATAATTGATCAAATTTATCACTTTTTTCACAATAACCTTGTATATCTAATTTTCTAATAGTTTCCAAAGGTGGTGCTAAATCCTTGTGACCAGTTAGTAATAAAATATATAATTCTTTGTTAAATTTTCTTATTTCTTCTACTACTTTATCACCATGAATTGGTGTCATTATAAAGTCTAATATCATTAAATCAAAATGTTCATTTTTTACTTTTTCTATTGCTTCTAGTGGGTCTGAAACGCCTGTAAAATTATATCCAGATCTTTTTAGAAAAATAGATAATGATTCTACAATTCCTTCTTCATCATCTACGGCAATGATTTTATAACCATTGTCTTGAGAAGTTTGCATGTTTTTTCTCATAAATTCACCTCTTTTTTAGTGTAACTATATATATTATATAGAATTAATTAAAAAAATCAATGAAGTAAACTAAAATATTAAAAAAAGTCATATTAAATATAAAATTTTACTAAAATATTACAAAGGTAATATAATATTAAATACAGTACCTTTACCTTTTTCGGATTCAAAGGTAATGTTTCCATTAAAATGAGCTCTAATAGTTGAATAAGACATAAATAAGCCTAATCCAGTACCATTTTTACCTTTAGTAGTTATCATTTCTTTAAATAATTTGTTTTTTACCTCTTCATCTAATCCTTTTCCATAATCCCTTATACTTATTATTATATTATTATTTTCTTCTCTAATAATAAAGTCAATATCATTATTTGGGCTACCATCATAAGATTGAATAGCATTAGAAATCATATTGTTAATTACTTGTACAAGACTATTTATATTTCCATTTAATACTTTTTTCGCATCTATTTCTATAAAAGGATTTAATTTTATTAATGCATTTTTAAGTTCATGTTTCATTAAAATATCAACACGCTTAACCAATTCTTCTACTGTAAAATTACTAGATTGTTCATTAGAAAGTGTTACAGCTTGTCCTTTAACAGCAGTAATTATATCAGACATATATTCAGTATATGATTTTATTTTACTTATCCATGAGTTCATATCTTTTGCTATATCATGATGATCTTGACTTGTGACTTCTGGGTCATCTATAGAAATATCGTATTCTTTTATTAAATCATGTAATCCTTCAGTAGCACCTGAAATAGACATTATAGGTGTTTTTAAATTATGTGCTATTCCGCCAATTAATTGACCTAGTGAAGCTAAACGTTCTCTTTCCATCAACATATTTTGATTATCTCTTATTATTTTTACGTCCAAAACGTGTTGAGTAGTATCCTTGAACAAAATAAGTGTACCTAAATAAGTAGTTTTATTTTTTATACCATTAATTTCAATATTGAAATATTTTTTATTATCACATAATTTATTTTCATACAATAGAGTTTCATCAGAATTTTTAGTTTTTTCTATACTTTCCTTTAAATTATTAATTGGAAATTTAAAAGATTTTTGTTCTTCAATAAGTTTAAATAAATTTTTATTTCGTACATTTATAGCATCTTGTGAGAACATTTTTAAAAATGTTTCATTAAAATCTATTATTATGTTATTTTCATTTATTACTAAATATCCATCTGACATTCTATCTACAACCCTTTGTAAGGCTATAGGAGTAACTTTCATAAAGTCAAATTTAAATATTGCAAGAGCAAAAATAAGTACCATAAATGTAAAAGAAATAGGTGTTGAATATGTTGTCATTGGCATAACATGAAATGTAGCCAATAAATTTATTACTATAGGAATAAGTGTACTTATAATAATTAATCCAGATTGTTTAGAAAAAAAGCCCGAATTTTTAATAGAATAACGTATAAAATATAATAAGCCCATTCCAAATAATAAATAAGTGTAAATGGTATGGATCATAAAATATGGTCCATATACCATTTCTTTAACATTTGGTGAATATTTAACAAATACAAGATGATGATATTCATTAGTAAAAGAAAGTATAGCAGTTGTAATTGGAATTATTAAAAATAGAGAATGATACCATTTAACATCCAATTTTGTTTTGGCAAAAATTATACCAACAGCAAGGAAAGCAACTGGTGAAAACCAAACTCCTATTCCAGAAAATTTTTCAAATAAAAATGGGTCTATAGGGTAATTTTGGAACAATATTTGCAAGATTGATCCAAATGTCCATATAAACATAAATACTAATAGTAACAAAAAGGCTTGCCTTAATTGTGTTTTTTCTCTTTGTTTTTTTAACATTACTATAATTACTATTATTAGCAAATCTGAAATTACCATTGCTAATAATGAACCTAAGTTTTCCATTTGTTCCTCCTTATATAAAATTAATATCTTTTAAATATTTAAAGTATTTTATTAAATAATTAATATCAATTTCTGGCCAACTAAATATTAATTTTTCTAAATATTTTTTTGTAAATGTAGATGAAAGAATTACATTATTTTTGTATAATAAATTATTATTATTATCTAAATCATTTATAATTCCAGACAAACTTTCTTGATTATTATTTAAAAAATAATTAATTCTCTTTTTAAATTCTTCATTAGATATGGTTTTTATTTTATAATCACAATCATTAATTATTTTAATTATATTTTTCATACAAACATAATTATCATTGTACAAATGAAATACACAAAAATTTCTAATGTAATTTTGCATTATTAGAATAATAGCTTTTGTACATAAATCAACAGGAGTAAATTCTAAATAAGTATTAGAAATACTATTTGGTATTGCACCAATATCAATAAAAGATTTAAACCTATTAGCAAAAGAATTTTCAGTAGGATTTATCTGAAACTTACCATCAATATATCTACTTGTTATATTTCCAATTCTAAAAATTTGTGAATCTAAACCAGAGTTTATATTTTCTAAAATTAATTTTTCAGCTTCAAATTTGCTATTTATATATACATTATCTAAATTTTGTCCTATATATAGTGATTTTTCAGAAAAGACAATATTATTATTGTTCTCTATTATAGTATTTCCAGAAACACTAGTTGAAGAAATGTGTAAAAGACGTTTTTTATAGAAATTACAAAAATTTATAAGTCTGTTAGTAAAAGTTACATTTATCGCTTTAAACTTTTCTTCATTTCCATAGTGTTTTACAATTGCAGCAGCATTTATAACTATAGAAATATTTTTAATAATATTATCTAAATCATATATATTTAAGCCAAAGTTGTCATCTAATATAGAACCAGATAAAACTATTATTCTATTATTTATATACTTGTCTAATTCATTTCCAAAATAAAAATGCAGAATATCCAAAAATCTATCAATTGCTTTTTCATTGTTTTTATCACGAATAACGCAATAAGCTATACCTTTATCATATTTTATAAAATTATACAAAATGTGAATTCCCACAAAACCATTACTACCAAAAATTAGAATATTGTTATTATTGCAACATTCAATTTTTTGAGGTAAATATGAAATGTCATTTTTATTTAGTAATTTATTTATTTTTGAATAATCATAATCTTTATTGCTATTCTCAGATATTTGCTTATGTTTTTGAGATAAACTTCTTATAGTAGTATATTTAAATATATCACTATAAGGAATATTAATATTATGAGAAAGCAATTCAGTCTTAAATTTAATAGCCAACAAAGAGTCAGCACCAGCTTCAAAAATATCATCATCAATTCCTATATCTATATTTAAAAGTTTACTCCAAATACTACAATATAATTTTTGAGTATCATTTTCTGGCATTGATTTATTATTTGTAACAGTTTGGGTTATATCATATTTTTCTAGAGCTCTTTTATCTATTTTACCATTAGTAGATAACGGTAATGAATTTAGCTTAACTATATATTTAGGAATCATATATAATGGTAATTTTTTTGCTAATATATTTCTAATATCATTTATATTTATTTCTTTTTCAGAAGTAAAGAAACAAACTATATAAGGTTCTACTTCATCTGTTTTATACACCAATGCACAATTCTTAATATCTGGTATTAATAAAATTTGATTTTCTATTTCTGATAACTCTACACGTAATCCCCTTATTTTTATTTGAAAATCTTTTCTACCAATGTATTCAATTTCTCCTTTATTATTAAATTTTCCTATGTCACCAGATTTGTAAATAATTTTATTAGTATAAGGGTTAATAATAAAGCTTTTATTAGTTAATTCAGAATTATTAATATATCCTCCAGATACTCCATCACCTTCAATACAAATTTCGCCAGGAATACCAATAGGGCAAAGGTTTAAATCTTTATCTAAAATATATATTTTAGTATTACATAAAGGTTTTCCTATATTAATATCATCCTTTGAAGTAATTTGTTTTACTGAACAGCATGATGTTGTTTCAGAAGGACCATATTCATTACAAATTTGAGCATTAGTATATTTAGTAATTCTTGAATATAGATATTCTGATAATACTTCTCCACCAAGTTGTATACTTTGTAATGTTTGTAAACAGTTGGGAGCAGTATCTAGCAATAATTGCATTTTAGATGGAGTAATTAATAAATATTGAGCATTATATTTATTAATTAAATTACTTATATAAACAGGAATTTTACTTTCTTCTTCGTCTGCTAATATAATAGTTTTTCCAAATATCAATGGAATCCATATTTCTACTCCAAACATATCAAATGCTACAGAACAAATGCTTAAAAAGTTATCATATTGTTTAACATTCATAAATGTTTCATAAGATAGAGCTAAATTACGAAAACCTAATTCTTTTATTACTATTCCTTTTGGTAATCCAGTAGAGCCAGATGTATATACTATTGATATATTATTATCATTATTAATTTTTATATCTGGTTTTTGTTCAGAATATAAATTAAAATCTAATTTATCAAATTTAATTACATTGTCTATTAAAAGATTTAAATCTTTGTTAGTAATAAGATATGAACATTTACTGTTTTGTAACATATAATTAATCCTATCAATTGGCAAAGATGAATCAATTAACATATATGTACCACCAGCTTTTAAAATTGCAAGCATACTAATAACTGTTTTAATAGATCTATCTAGTAAAATTCCAACAATATAATTTTTTTTCAAACCTTTATTTAATAGATAATTAGCAACAATATTTGATTTTATATCAAGTTCTTTATATGTAAATTTTTCATTATTATAAATAATTGCATTTTTATTAGGATGTGCTTTTATATTGCTATTAATAAGGTCTAAAATAGTTTCATTTTTATTATAATACTTTTTAGTATTATTAAATTCATATAATAATTTGTTTTTTTCATCTTCTGATAACATATTAATAGATGAAATACTTATATGGTAATTTTGTAATATATTAATTAAAATATTTTTATAATGTTTAAAGAAATTTTGTATAAATTCCTCAGTATATAAACCTGTACAATATTCAAAATGAATATTTAAAATGTTATTTTCTGGTTTTACTTCCATTGTAATATCAAATTTTGAAGAATGATTATTTGGATAATATAGTTTAGCATTTAAATTATCAAAATTTAAAGTTAATTCTTCTGTATTTTGGTAAACAAACATTATATCAAATAAAGGATTTTTGTTTGCTACTCTTTTTATATTTAATTTATTTATTAACTCGTCAAAAGGATATGTTTGATGTTCAAAAGAGTTAATACATAAGTCTTTTATAGTATACAAAAAATCTATAAAATTTTGTTTAGAGTTAATTTGTGAGCGCAAAGGTAATGTATTTACAAACATACCAATAATATTAGATAACTCTGGCATATCACGTCCAATAACAGGAAAACCAATAACTATATCGTTTTGATTAGTATATTTATATAAAGTAACATAAAGAATGGAAAGTAACAACATAAAAGGGGTTACATTTAATTCTTTACACAAAGAATTAATTTCTTTAGTTAAATGTTCATCAAAGTTAAAATGTATATTGTTTCCCCAAAAAGTTCTATTAGAATTTTTAGCAAAACTATTTGGAAGATTTAAATTTGGAACATTACCATCTTTAAATTGATTTACCCAAAATATTTCATCTTTCATAAATTTACCAGAATTTAGTTTTTCATTTTCCCATACAGCAAAATCAATATAATCTAGGTTTTGTGAAGGTAAAGCATTTCCGTTGTATAAAAGGCATAACTCTTTTATTAAAATATTTGTTGATGTACCATCATTAATTATATGATGAATATCTAACAATATAATACATTTACCATTTTCAAAGCTAACTATTTTTATTCTAAATAAAGGTGCTTTTGAAAGGTCAAATGGTTTTATAAAATTGTTACAAATATTGTTTAAATTTAAATAACTATCATGTTCTAACTGTAAATGTATTTCTACTTCATCTAAAACCCTTTGTACTATAACATCATTTTGCACTTCAAAATAAGTTCTTAAAGAAGAATGTCTTTTTATAAGTAAATTTATTGCTTTTTCTAACTTCTTAATATTAGGAGTACTATCTAAAATAATTCCAGCAGGTATATTATAAGATGTAGAATTTTCTCCACTCAATTTAGCAGAATAAAAAATTCTTTTTTGTGCAGATGAAGTAACATAAAAGTCTTTCTTTTTTGTTTTAGATATTATTAAGTTATTAGAAGTTGTATTAGAAATGTTACTTATTATATCAGAAAAATCTGAAATAATAGGATGTTCCAATATCATTTTTACAGAAATATTTTTATGTATTTTATTAGATAGTTGTACAGATAAATTTATAGCAGTAAGTGAATCTCCACCTAAATCTATAAATGAATCATCTATACTAATATTATAAGAATCTATTTTTAAAATTTTAGACAAAACATCTATAATATACTTATCAGTATTATTACGAGGAGGTGTAATATTTTTATCATGAACAATTACAGGCTTAGGTAATTGCTTCTTATCTATTTTTCCATTAATATTTAAAATAAATTTATCTAAAACAGTAATATAAGTAGGAATCATATAGTTTGGTAAAGATTTTTTTAAATAATTTTTTAAATCTTTAATATCTATTTTATTTTTACAAGTAATATAAGAGCATATAATATTATTTTCGTTTAATTTATTGACAACTGTAATAGATTGAAGAACCCCATTATATTTTAAAATCTTACTATCTATTTCACTAAGTTCTACCCTAAAACCTCTTATCTTTATTTGATTATCAATTCTACCAATAAATTCAATTCTTCCATCAGGTAGCATAGAAACTAAGTCTCCGGTTTTATAAATCCTATCATTTTCTTCAAAAGGATTTACTATAAATTTTTCTGATGTTAGCTCAGCTCTATTTAAATATCCAAGGCACACACCATCTCCACCAACCCATAACTCACCAGGAGTATTAAATGGTTGTAAGCTACCGAACTTTGATACTATGTAACATGTAGAATTTGCTATAGGATAACCAATAGGGATAGAAGTTCTATCAAATTTATTATCAATAGTATAACAAGTAGAAAAAGTTGTATTTTCAGTAGGACCATATCCATTAATAATATTTAAATTTGGATTAGCATTTTTTACTAATTTAATATGTTTTACCGAAAGTACATCTCCACCAGTTAGTAAATATTTAAGAGGAGCAAATATTTTCGGATCCTTTTCAGATATTTGATTAAACAAAGGAGATGTAAACCATGCTATACTAATTTTATGTTCTACTAAATAATTTCTTAAATAGTTAATATCTAATAATTTATCAGTAGAAATTAAATATAATGTAAATCCATTTAACAAAGCAGACCAAATTTCAAAGGTACATGCATCGAAAACAATTGAACCAGTTTGTAAAATTCTTTCATTGTTTCCAAATTTAATATAATTAGTATTTTTTACTAATCTAACAATATTTTTATTTATAATCATAGAACCCTTTGGTTCTCCAGTAGAACCAGAAGTATACATTATATATACCAAACTATCTGGATTAGATTTTGATAATATATTTTCAGTTGAAATTTTATAAATATCTTTATCATCTACCATTACTAAAGTTGTGCTTTGTAAATTTTTTAAAAGTTCCACATAATGTTTATTAGTTAATATTAATTTACATTTTGCAGAAGAAATAATGTATTCTATTCTTTCAGTAGGATATTTAGTATCTATTGGCAAAAAGGCTGCTCCAGTTTTTAAAATTGCAAGTATACTAACTATAGTATCTATAGATTTTTCAAAGAATAATCCTACAATATCACCATGTTTTATATTGAATGATTGCAAATGCTTAGCCAACTGATTAGCTTTGTTATTTAAATCTTCATAAGAAAGATATTCGTTATTAAAGTAAACAGCAATATTATTTGGAGATATCTTTACTTGTTCATCAAATAATTCTATAACAGTTTTATCAGAAGGGTATAAAGTTTTTGTATTATTATATTTACCAATAATTAGTTCTTTTTCAGATTTTGTAATTATTTGCAAATCTGTTAGCAATATAGAATCATTGTTTAAGATTTGTTCTATTATATTTAAAATTCTATAATGCATATCAGAAATATCTTTTTCTGAATATATATCTAGTTTATAATCATAAGCAATATTTAAAATGTTTTCATCATTTAAATCAAAAATATGTATATCAATATCATCTGCTATAGTATCATTAAAAGTCCAAGAACTTTCATGAGGAACATTTTCATTATTTTCATTCATTTTGGTTATTTGATAAGATAACATTATTTTATATAAATTTGATATATTATTATCTTTAATACGCAAATCTTCTATTAATTGTTGATATGAATACTTTTGATGTTTTAATAAAGCTAATGAGTTTAAATGTATTTTATTTAAAAAATCAGAAAAAGTATTACATCCATTAAAATTAATACGTAATGGAGAAGTATTAATAAACATACCACAAGTATTTTTTTCTTTAAAATTAGTTCGGTTTAATATAGGAGTACCTATATTAAAATCATCTAAATTAGATACTCTACTTATATATATTGAATATATAGCCATAAAGAAATTAAATAAAGATACTTTATTCAATTTACAGTAAGTTTGAATTTTTACTAATAATTCTTTATCTATAGAAAACTGAGCTCTATTTGCAGATAGGTTATTAGAATTCAAATTTCTACTTCCAGGAATTGTTGCAGAATCAGGGATAGTAGAGTATATAGACTCCCAATATTCTTTATCTTTTAAATATTTAGAGCTTTTTAAATATTCATTTTCTGATAAAATATAATCAATATAAGAGTTATTTTGAAATTCTATAGATTTATTGTTAAGTAAAGAATTATAAATAGATATTATTTGGTTTACCATAATACCAAGTGACCAAGAGTCTGAAATTATATGGTGAACATTTATAACAAATCCACCATGATTGTCTGAAAATTTAAATAAAATGAATTCAAATAATGAAGAATCAAATAAATTAAATGTTTTATTTGCAAGTTTTTTTTCCAATTTATAAACATCTAAGTTTGAATTAACTTCTACAGTTTCAATAGAAAAAGGTACATAATTTTGAAAATATTGAACTGGTTCATTATTAATTAAAGTAATTTTTGTTCTAAAAGCATCATTGTTTTCAACAAATTTATTTATTGCTTTTTTGTTGAATAATAACAGATCCACAAATATTATTTATATTAGTATTATTATAATACTGTTCTGTAAAATAAATAGATTTTTGTGGAGTAGTTAAATTATAAAATTTTTTCCCCATTTTTATCTGCCCCTTTTTAGATAAAAAATATAAAATATACACAAATTATATATCAGTATTGCTAAAAAAGCAATTAATTTTATTAAAATATTGATAAAAATAGGAGTTTATAATAAAATATATACAAAAAGGAGGAAATGATGAAAAAAAGAAAATTTTATGATAT
>CAUWNG010000043.1:0-16719 GCA_963560005.1 uncultured Clostridia bacterium | reverse complement strand
GTTGGGACATTTTCTTATTTCATTACTTAAGACATTATCACATTTCTTTCATAGACATAAATCAAACTTTACTATTTACTGTTGACAACTTGTGATTATTATGTTAAAATATTTATCTGTAAGCCGCCTGAGTCGGGCAACTAAATGTTAGCAAAGCTAACTGCCTTGTATTTTATGCTTAGCGAGTATACATATAAGAGGAGGTGTACATATAATGTACGCAATAATTGAAAGCTGTGGAAGACAATACAAAGTAGCAGAAGGAGAAGTTATTTTCTTTGAAAAATTAGATGCAGAAGAAGGAAAAAAAGTAACATTTGATAATGTTGTTTTAGTATCTGATGATGGAAAAGTACAAGTAGGAGCTCCTTATGTTAAAGGTGTAAAAGTTGAAGGAAAAGTAGTTTCTCATGGTAAAGGAAAGAAAGTTTTAGTATATAAATATAAAGCTAAAAAGAATTATAGAAGAACACAAGGTCATAGACAACCATATACTAAAGTTGAAATTACTAAAATTAAAACAGTAGCAGAGAAAGCAGAAGCAAAAGAAACATCTGCAAAAGCAACTACAACAAAGAAAACAACAACTAAAAAAGCTACAGAGAAAAAAGAAGTTTAATATTAAGAGAAATATAAAAAATAAGCAGACGGAGGGAGTGAGAAGACATGGCTCATAAAAAAGGGCAAGGTAGTGTTAAGAATGGTAGAGATAGTGAGTCTAAACGTTTAGGCCTTAAAAGAGCAGATGGGCAAATAGTTCCAGCTGGAAATATCTTAGTTAGACAAAGAGGAACAAAAATACATCCAGGAACTAATGTAGGCATTGGTAGTGATGATACTTTATTTGCAAAAGTAACAGGAAGAGTTAAATTTGAAAGACTAGGAAGAGACAAGAAAAAAGTCAGTGTTTATCCTGTAGAAGAAGGTAAAAATGCTGAATAAAAAAATTGGGTTTTATAACCCAATTTTTTTAAGCTTTTTTAATAAATTATTGTTTTTATTTTGTATTTATGATATAAATAATATAAAAATAATATTTGGAGAATTGATAGTATGAAAAAAATGTTAGTAAGCGATTATGACGGAACTTTTTATACTGATGAAGATAATATTAAATTAAATATAGAAGAAGTAGAAAGATTTAGAAAATTAAATAATCTATTTATTATAGCAACAGGAAGATCATATTACGATTTTGGTAAAAAAAAGAAAAAATATAACATTAAATATGATTATTTAGTTATTAATCATGGAGCCACTATTTTAAGTAGAGATGAAAAAACAATAAGTAATTATGCTATTGATGAAAATATAAAATCTGAATTGATTGAGCAACTTGATTTGAATGATCAAGATAATATGTTTGCATGTAGTGGATTAGAAAGTAGGGTTAGTATATATAGTAAAAATATTACTAAAATAAATAAAAAATATAAAACTCTTGAAGAAGCTAAAAAAAATAATGATTATATAAATAAAAAATATAAAAATAAATTAGAATGTTATTTATTACCTAATAGTAATGCAATTGAAATAATATCCGCAAAAACGAATAAAGCAAAAGCAATAAGTGAACTTTCAAAATTAGAAGATATAGAACAAAATGCTGTATATACAATAGGAGATAGTTATAATGATATAGAGATGATAGAAAAATTTAATGGTTATTCAATGGAAAATGCAAAAGAAGAAGTAAAAATAGTAAGTAAAGGTGAATGTACAAGCGTTTCTAAGTTTATAAAAAATATATTGATGAGTGAACAATAAATATTATTAAAAATTATTGATTTGTTAAAAGAAATAATGTAATATATAATAAAATAAACAAAAGTGAGGAGATAAAAAATGATAGTAGACAAAGAAGGAAATCTTTTTGAAGATAGAAGAAAAAAAGATGATAGAAGAAAACGTACAAATAATGTTAATAAAGATAAGAGAAAATCAGATAGAAGAAAAGAAGAACAAAGAATAAAAAATAAATAGAGGAGGCACTAAACTGCCTCCTTTGTGATTTATTAGCAACAGCTATTTCTATTGCCACCACAGCAACAACATATTAAAATAAGAACTATTATTATCCAGATGCAGTCGTCTCCAAATCCAAAACCACATCCACATCCTCTATTTTCTGGCATACAATTCCCTCCTTTCTATGTAAAAAAATTAATTCTAGCAACCGCAGTTATTATCACAGCAACAAGAATTTGAACGACCATTGTTACCACAACAGAAAAGTAGTAAGAATAAAATTATAAACCATAGAAGCTCACTGTTATTACAACAACATCCCATTTTCATTACCTCCTATTAAAAGTTTTTTTATTAATCTTTAGTATGATATATATTATTCGTAGATAATAAAAAGTGTTACTATTATAAAAATACTAATATTAGTTTTATGTAAAAATGGTTTAGAAAAATTGTAGAAATAAAAAATCTAAAAAAACTATACAAAAAATGTATATAATGATATAATTTTGTAGAAAGATAGTACTAAAGAATATATGGAGGAATTAAATGGGAAATATAGTTTTATTAGATGATTTAACAATAAATAAAATTGCGGCTGGTGAAGTTATTGAAAGACCAGCTTCTGTAGTAAAAGAAATGGTAGAAAACTCAATAGATGCTGGAGCGACAAATATATTAGTGGAAATAAAAAATGGTGGAATTTCATACATTCGTATTACAGATAATGGAAAAGGAATAGCTAAAGATGATTTAGAAATGGCTTTTGAAAGGCATGCAACAAGCAAAATAAGAAGCGCAGATGACTTATCAACTGTAACTTCTATGGGTTTTAGAGGAGAGGCATTAGCAAGTATTACCTCAATTAGTAATGTAGAACTTATTTCTAGAACAGAAGACGAAGAAATAGGGTATAAAGTAGAAATAGAAGGTGGAAGAGTATTAAATAAAGAAGAAATTGGGTGTCAAAAAGGAACAATATTTACTGTAACTAATTTGTTCTACAATACACCTGTAAGATATAAATTTTTAAAAAAAGATTTTACAGAAGCAGGATATATAGAAGATGTTGTTACTAGAATAGCATTAGTACATCCAGAAATTGCTATAAAATTAATAAATTCTGGAAAAACTATAATTCAAACCAATGGAAATAATGATATAAAAACTGTAATATATAGTATATATGGCAAAGAAATTTCAGATAATATTTTGAATGTTGAGTATGAATATGAAGATATAAAAATAAAAGGAGTTATTGGCAAACCAAATATAGCTCGTTCTAATAGAGCTAATCAATTGTTTTTTGTTAATAACAGGTACATTAAAGATAAATCTTTAACTAGTGCTGCTGAACAAGGATATAAAGGATTAATTACAATAGGAAAATATGGATTTTTGATATTAAATTTAGAAATTAATCCTCAAAAGGTAGATGTAAATGTTCACCCTGCTAAGTTAGAAGTAAGGTTTGAAGATGAAAGCAAAGTTTTTAAAGCAGTATATCATGCTATAAAGGATACACTTTTAAAAGGTGATTTGATTTCTGATCCAGTAGAACAGAAAAATAATGAAGTAAAAATAGAAAATACTTTTAGATTTAATAACATGACACAAGAATTAAAAACTGAAACACCAAAAGTAAATGAATATATACCCCCTAAAATAGAAGAACCAGAAACCAAACCTTTAAATTCATTAAGTAATTTATTTAAAAAGTTTGTGGGAGATAGAAAAAGTGAGAATGAAGAAACCGAAAATGTTATTGAACAAGTTTATAACAAAAATAATAATATAGAAGATTTAAAAAAAGAGACATATACTTTAGAGGAAAATGAAATAGAAAGTAATAAAAAAACAAATGAAGATAATTCTACTAATTTACAAGAAAGCAATGAAATTTTTAAGAAAAAAATGGAAGAATTAGACAAATTAAAAGTAGAAGATAAAAATCCAACTTTTGATGAGATGTATGTTAAAACTTTTGGAAAAATGCCATTGGATACAAATAAAGTGGAAACAGTTACAGAAGAAAAAGAGGATTATAAAATTCAAATTAGTGATATAAATATGGTAGAAAATATTTATATGTTTTCTGGAAATGGTGAAAAAATACCACCATATAAATTTGTTGGTATTGCATTTTCTACTTACATAATAATAGAGATGGAAAAGGATTTATATATTATTGATCAACATGCGGCTCATGAAAGAATAATGTATGAAAAAATTAAAGAAAATTATTATAATGATTCTCAAAAAGATTCTCAACTTATGTTATTACCAGATATAATAAATTTAACACATAAAGAGATGGATATAGCAAAAGATAATATGGAGATGTTTATAAAAGCAGGATTTATGGTTGAAGAATTTGGAGAAAATACTATAAGATTAAGTGGTGTTCCTAATATATGTATAGATATGGATACTAAAGAATTGTTTTTAGAAACATTAGATGAAATAAATTCTGTTGCTAGAACTGCAAAACAAGAAATAGAGGAAAAATTTATATCAACAGTAGCATGTAAAGCAGCTGTAAAGGCAAATATGGCATTAACAAAAGAAGAAGTAGATAATTTAATGAAACAATTACTAGTACTTAATAATCCTTTTACATGCCCACATGGAAGACCAACAGCAATAAAGATGACTAAAATAGATATAGAAAAAAAATTCTCAAGAAGATAAAATATGAAAGGATTGAATAAAGATGAATATATTTATATATTTATGTATATTAGTTTTAAATGTTGTGGCAGTTTTAATTACATTACATTTTTTAGGTAAAGGCATGGATAAAAAAGCTAAAGGAATTTTTATAATAGTAGGAATAGCTATAATGTATATGCTTGTTACAGGGGTATATTGGCTTAGTACTGATAAAATAGAAATGCAAGAATTATCAGAAGCAGTACAGAATTTTATTATTTTTACATTTGTGCCTTTAAATGCTATATTAATATTGCCATTTGCTGCTAGCTCATTTAAACATTTTAGAAATGGTAAATTAAGAGGAGATAAGCTAAGAAATAGATATATATTGTTGGCGATTGTATTATTGATAATTTTAATAATTGAATTTTTTTATTTTAAAGATATTCAATTAGGAATAATAGATATTATAAATAGCAAAAAATAATTTTAATATAAAAGATACATGAAGGGAGGAAAAAGATAAAATATGATTAAACCTAATGTAATAGTTTTATGTGGACCTACAGCTTCGGGAAAAACAAGTTTATCCATAGAACTTGCTAAAAGAATTAATGGAGAAATAGTATCTTGTGATTCAATGCAAATATATAAAGATATGGATATAGGAACAGCAAAACCAACAGAAGAAGAAAAGCAAGGTATAAAACATTATTTAATAGATTTCCTCTCACCAGACAAAAGATATAGTGTGGCAGATTATAAAAAAGATGCAGAACAGAGTATAGAAGAAATTTTAAAAAAAGGAAAAGTTCCTATAATTGTAGGAGGGACTGGCTTATATGTTAATTCTTTAATATATAATATAGAATTTAAAGATAATAAAATAGATATAGAATATAGAAATAAACTAGAAAATATTATAAATACAGAAGGATTAGAAAAATTATATGAAATAGCACAAAAAATTGATTCAGAAGCTATGGAAAATATAAGTAAAAACGATAAAAAAAGAATTATGCGTGTTTTAGAAATATATAATCAAACTGGAAAAACCAAAACAGAATTAGAAATAGAGTCTAGAAAAAATGAACCTAAATATAGATATATAGTTTTTACATTAGATATGGATAGAGAAAAATTATATGAAAGAATTAATAAAAGAGTAGATTTAATGATTGAAAAAGGATTAATAAAGGAAGTAGAAAAATTAGTAAATACATATAAATCAATGCCTACTGCTATACAAGGATTGGGATATAAAGAAGTTGTAGACTACTTAAATGGTAGTTACTCAAAAGAAGAAATGATAGAAAAAATAAAAATGGAAACTAGAAGATATGCAAAAAGGCAACTTACATGGTTTAGGAAAAATAAGGATGCTATTTGGCTTAATGGATTAGAGCCAACAATAAACAATATTAACACTATTTTGGAGGTATATAGTGGAAAAAGAACAAGCTAAAGAAACAAAAATAAAAAAAGATGAATACAAAAATATGAATAAAAAGAAAGTAATAATAGTTTTTGTTATTTTAGGTTTAATAATTATATATGCAATTTATTTAATTATAAGGCTCATACAAAATCCTACAGATATTTTTGTTGTAAAGCAAGGAACAATAGTAGAAGAAGAAACGGCTATAGGATATATTATAAGAGATGAACAGGTAATAAAGGGAAATAGCTATAAAAATGGCATGATACAAATAAGAGCAGAAGGAGAAAAAGTAGCAAAAAATGATCCTATATTTAGATATTATTCAGAAGGGGAAGGAAAATTAAATGAGAAAATACAAGAACTTGATAGAAAAATAAATGAAGTATTATCAAAACAAAATGTTCCTTCTGGAGATATTAGTGCCCTGGAAAAACAAATTGACGAAAAAATAGAAAAATTGCAAAATGAAAATAATTTGCAAGATATACAAGATTCAAAAAAAAGTATAAACAATGATATATTAAAGAAAGCTAAAATAGCAGGAGAATTAAGCCCATCAGGTTCATATTTAAAAAAATTAATAGATGAAAGAAAAGAATATGAAAACAAATTGAATTCTGGTTCTGAATATTTAAATGCACCAGAAAGTGGAGTCGTTTCTTATAAAGTCGACGGATATGAAGATGTTTTAAATCCAAAAGACTTTACTATTTTAACAGAAGATTTTCTAAAAGATTTGAAAATAAAAACTGGAGAGATAGTGGCTACTAGCACAGAAAGTGGAAAAATTATTAATAATTTTATGTGCTATATTGTATCAATTTTAGATTCTGAAATTGCTAAACAGGCAGAAGTAGGAGATGAAGTAAAACTTAGGTTACCAAGTGGCAATGAAGTAGAAGGAAATGTAGAATATATTTCCAACGAGAACAATAAAAGAATTATTGTTTTTAAATTAGAAAAAGGTGTAGAACAGTTAGTGAGTTATCGAAAAATTTCTTTTGATATAATTTGGTGGAAAAATACTGGTAAGAAAATACCAAATACAGCAATAGGATATGAAGAAAAGAATGGCAATCAAGTAGCATATATTACTAGAATACTAGCTGGATATAATAATAAAATATGGGTTAAAATATTAAGAAATAACGATAAATATTCTATTGTAGATAATTATACAAGTACGGAATTAGAACAATTAGGATTTAGTGATGATGAAATAAGTGATAGAAGAGTACTAACACTTTATGATGAAATATTAGCACATCCAGAATAAATAAAATATTACAAAAATATTACAAAAATATTAAATTAATATTACAAGCATAAAAACTATTGACAAAATGATAAAAAAGATAGATACTAATACATAATGAATACTTATGACAAATAAGTTTAGGAGGTTTTTAAATGTCAGGAGCTATTATGGAAAAAGTGTGGGGCTTATTCGGAATGGATACAGCTGAAGAAAAAGAAGAAAATTTAGAAAATAATTATGAAGTAGAAGAAGAAAATGAAAGCGAAATAGAAGAATTAGATGAAAGAAAAATATGGGGAAGAAAAAACTCAAAAGTTGTTTCTATGCCTCAAATTCAACAAGTAAAAATGGTTATATCTCAACCAACAACATTTGAACAATCAGAATATATTTGCGATTTACTAAAGGAAAAAAAATCTATTATAGTAAATTTAGAATATGTTAATAAAGATATAGCTAGAAGAATTGTTGATGTCGTTTCTGGCGCTGTTCATGCATTAGATGGACATATTAAAAAAATATCAAATTCTATATTCTTAGTTGCTCCATATAACTATGACATAGAAAATGAAATGGCAAGAGAAGAAATAAAAAATAAATTATCAGTTTCTTGGTTAAAAAATGGAAATGGTAATAATTAAAATAGTTAGGAGGAATAAGCATGCTTACACCATTAGATATAGAAAACAAAAAATTCGCAAAGCAAATGATGAATGGATATAGTGTTGAAGAAGTAGACGAATTTTTAGATGAGTTAACACTTAACTATGAAAAATTATATAAAGAATCAACAGAAAATAAAAGTAAAATACAAGAGATGGAAGCAAGTTTATCAAAGTATAAAAATTTAGAGACAACATTACAAAATACTTTAGTAATGGCACAATCAACAGCAGATGAAATAAAAGAATTAGCAAAGCAACAAGCAGACCAAATTATAAAAGAAGCACAGGGCAGTGCTAGAGAAGAAGCTAATAGGTTAGATCAAGAAATTTCAAATAAGAAACGTGAAATGGAAGAATTAGCAAAACAACTTGATGTATATAAAGCAAAAATGGAATCTCTTTTAATATCACAATTAGAACTATTAAAAGATATAAATAAAGATTAATTCCATAGAGATGAATTCGGAAAGTTAAATACTACTTTCCGAATTCATTTTTTAAAATTTTTCTTTACATTTGACATAATTTGTTATATAATTTCTACATATATATAACAAAAATATTTTAGTGTTACAATTGTATTAAAACTTTATTACATTTATGTTAAATGTATTGACATATTGGTATAAAAATATAAAATAGATATATATCATATAATTAAGAGGTATTATGAGAGTTATAAGTGGCTTAGCAAGAGGGACAAAATTAAATTCTATAGAAAGTGAAGAAACTAGACCAACATTAGATAGAGTAAAAGAATCTTTATTTAATATTATAAAAAATAAAATAGAAAATGCAACAGTATTAGACTTATTTGCAGGCAGTGGAGCAATAGGAATAGAAACATTAAGTAGACATGCTAAGATTGCGTATTTTTGTGAAAACAATAAGAATGCTATTAATATGATATATAAAAACTTACAAAAATCCAATTTAGAAAATAAAGCAGTTGTAATACATAAAGATTATAAGAAATGTTTACAAAAGTTAAGTGATGAAAATATTAAATTTGATTTAATATATATAGATCCGCCATACAAACTAGATATTGCAGTAGATTCTATAAAAAAAATATTAGATTTAAATTTGCTACTTATGGAAGGAATAATAATAATAGAGACTGATGATAAAGATAGAGAGTTACTCGCATTAAAAAAATTAAAAATAGATGTGTATGATATTAGAAAATATGGAAGAGTTAGCCTTCTGTTCTTAAGGCGAAAGGAGTAAAACAATGGAAATATTTACATTACTAGAAACTTTGGAGGATATGTTAGATAGAAGTAAAACTGTACCTTTTTCAGATAAATGTATAGTGGATAAAGAAGAAATTTTAGAAATTATAAAGGAAATTAGATTAAAATTACCAGATGAATTAAAACAAGCTAAATGGGTAAAAGAAGAAAGACAAAGAATTTTAGTTGAAGCTCAAAATGAAGCTAATGAAATTATAAAAGAAGCTGAAAACAGAATTATATCTATGATAGATGAACATGAAATAACAAGAAAAGCTTACGAGAAGAAAGTTGAAATAATAGAAACAGCTAATGAAATGTCTAGAGAAATAACAAAAGGTACAAAGGATTATGCTGATAATGTTTTATCAGGAATAGAAATAGCTTTGGAAGAAGCTTTGAAAGTAATACAAAATAATAGAAAAGAATTAAAATAAAAACAGAAATCAGAAATCGTAGATAAATCAATTACTAATTGATTTCTGATATTCTGTTTTTTCATTATGGGAGGAATTGCTTTGGCAAAAAGAGGAAAAAGAAAGAAAAAAACAATAGATATAAATGTTGCAGTAGTTGCACTTGTGGTAATAAGTATATTATTAATGATACTAATTTATACTAAATCAGGTTATATAGGAGAAAATTTAAGCCCATTGCTTGGAGGAATTATGGGCTTTATAAAATATGTTATTCCAATAGGAACTTTTTTGATAGCAATATATATGACAAATAATGAAAAAGAATATATGATATCTAAACTTATTCAATATGGTATTTTTTTGGTGTGTATTGCAGGATTATTGAGTATTGTACAAATTAATAGTGAAAATATAAATATTAATCAAGAATTTTCTGATATTGTACAGCAAGCATATAATATGGGAGCTGAAAATACTGAAGGTGGAGGAGTAATTGGAACTATAGTTGCTGTTCCTCTTATTGAAATGTTTGGAATTACTGGAGCTATTATTGTAACAATTGGTATAGGATTAATATTAATAGTATTTATGTTTGGAATACGACCAGCAGAAATGATTAGTAAAATGTTATATAATTGGGAAGAGCGTAAAGAAGAGAGAAAACAAGAAAAACGTGAACATAACAAAGAACTACGCAAAAATAAAGTAGAAAATGTTGTTGAAAGAAAAGAAACTAAGAAAGAACGTAGGCAAAGGGAAAAAGAAGAAGCAGAAAAATTGGCAATGGAAATTGATGATCAATTAACAATAAACTTAGATGAACAAGATAAGAAAAAGGTAAAAAAATATGATCATAAAGATGATGAATTGACAGTACCAATATTTGGCAAAAAGAAAAATAAGGAAGAAACTTCACCAGATGTAATAGAAGCTAATTTATTTAAGCAAGAACAAGAAAAGAAAGAAGAAAAAGTAAAAGAAGTATTACAGTTAGAACATACAATTACTGTAGAGGATGAAAATTATGAGTTTCCACCAATTCAATTATTAAGTGAACCAGATAAAAAAGTTACTAAAATGGGGAAAAAAGCAGTTACAGATACAGCAACAAAATTACAAAAAACTTTGTATAGTTTTGGTGTGTCTGCAAAAGTAGAAAATGTATCTGTTGGACCAGCTATTACAAGATATGAATTAAAACCAGCAGAAGGTGTTAGAGTAAGTAAAATTGCAAATTTGGCAGATGATATAGCATTGAATTTAGCAGCAGAAACAATAAGAATAGAAGCCCCTATTCCAGGAAAACAAGCAGTAGGAATAGAAGTACCTAATAAAGAAAATGAAGTAGTTCATTTAAGAGAAATAATAGATTGTGATGAATTTAAAAATAAAAAATCTAAGTTAGCATTTGCATTAGGCAAAGATGTGGCAGGAGATGAAGTTGTTGCAGATATTGCTAAAATGCCACACGTATTAATAGCAGGAGCTACAGGTTCTGGTAAAAGTGTATGTATTAATACATTAATTACAAGTATTATATATAAAGCAAAACCAAGTGAAGTAAAATTAGTTATGGTTGATCCAAAAGTAGTTGAGCTTTCTGTATATAATGGAATACCACATTTATTAATACCAGTAGTTACTGATCCTAAAAAAGCAGCTGGTGCTTTAGCATGGGCTGTTCAAGAAATGGTTAATAGATATAGCTTATTTGCTAATAAAAATGTAAGAGATGTAAAAGGATATAATGAAGCTTTAGAAAAGGAAGGTAATGGAGAAAAGTTACCTCAAATAGTAATTATTATTGATGAACTTTCAGATTTAATGATGGTATCACCAAAAGATGTTGAAGATTCAATATGCAGATTAGCACAAATGGCAAGAGCAGCAGGAATGCATCTTGTAATAGCAACACAAAGACCTTCTGTTGATGTTATTACTGGTATTATAAAGGCAAATATACCTTCAAGAATTTCTTTTGCAGTATCTTCTCAAATAGATTCAAGAACAGTACTTGATATGGCAGGAGCAGAAAAATTACTAGGAAAAGGAGATATGCTTTTTTATCCATCAGGAGCACCAAAGCCAGTTAGAGTACAAGGAGCTTTTATATCAGATAAAGAAGTAGAGAAAATAGTAGATTTTGTAAAATCAAATGGAGAAGTAAATTACAATGAAGATATTTTAGAACAAATAGAAAATAATAATAAAACAGAAAAAGAAATAAAAGATGAGGATGATGATAATGGAACTGATCCATTATTAATGGAAGCTATAGATACAGTTGTTGAAACAGGGCAAGCTTCTACCTCGTTTATACAAAGAAGATTCAAAGTGGGTTATGCTAGAGCAGGAAGAATAATAGATCAAATGGAAGAAAGAGGTATAATTTCTGGTTATCAAGGTAGCAAGCCACGTGAGGTTTTAATGCCTAAAGAAAGATGGCAAGAATTGAAAATGGGACAGAATACAGAGAATGAAGAAAATGTTTAATGATTTTAATTCAAAAGAAAAGAGGATTTATGGAAAAAAAGGATAATTTTTTGTCTAAAATTAGTTTAATAGATTATACAAATAAATTAGAAAAAGTCTTAGATAAAAAGAACTTTTCTGTAGATGCAAAAAATTTGTTATTAAGCATGCTATATAAAATAGAAAATTCTTATCATGATTATGAAAAAGTGAAAAGAGAAGTTTTAAATAAGTCAGAGTTTTTAGAACAAATAATAGAGATTATAGAGAAAAAATGTAATAATATTATAATTGCTAAATTAAATTCAAAAGAAAATGAAACATTGAAGGAAAAAGGTAGAAAGTATTTAATTGATAAAGAAGAGGGAAAAATAATAACAATTGGAAATGAAAGAATATTATTATATGCTATTTTAGATATTTCTAAGGAAGAAGTAGTTTTACCACAAGAACATGATTTAATAAAAAAGTCTGTTAATTATTTATTAAAAGTAGGAAGTAGTATTTCTGAAACTGAAGTTATAAGAGATTTTAATGGATGGTCATGGGATATAGTAGTAAAAGATATTAAAGATTTACAAATTAATTTAGTATATCAAAATTTATTATTTTTATTAGGAAAAGATTTTGTTTATGATTTTATAAATAATAGAAATTCACTTATAGACTTTTTCTCTTTGATGCAAGATAAATTAAGTTTAGATATAATAGAATTAATTTGTAAATTAGCAATAGACATATATGCTAATAAAGATGAAGAAGAAAGAAAAAAATTTATAGAATGTAGAAATATTAAGAGAAGTAAACTTGAAGAAATGCAAGATAAAAAAGATTATTTAAATAAGATAACTGAACAAAAAAAGAAATGTACAAAAGAGATAGAAAGAATAGATTTAATTTTAAATAATAAAGATTTGCTGAAAGAAGAGTATGTACAAAGAAATGAAAACTTACCAAATAAAGAGAAAATTTTTAGTATAAATACTTTATCCAGTATGTTAGAGGAAGAAAGAATACAAATTTTAAAGAAAATAAAAGAATATAATAAAGTAATTGATCCACTTGAATTTGTAAATCAGAAACATCAATTACAGGAGAACGTAAATTTTTTAAACAAACTGGACTTAGAAAATAAAGAAAATATAAACAATAATTTTATAGATTTATGTATGTTATTTTTAGACAATTTAAATATAAAAATAAAAAAAATTGAATCTAAAAAAGAAATAATAGATTTAATATATGTAATTAGATATTATAGATTTATACCATTTAATGAAGAATTGCGAATAAAAGATGTAGAAAAATTAAATCAGATATTATTAAAAATAGAAAAAGAATTAATAAAAAAGGCAATAGGGCATAAGGTTATATATGCAATTGCAGAAATAAGAGAGATAAATGATGAAATAATTATGAAAATATTTAATTCTAAGATAATAGATTTAGATAATATTGTTATAGAGACAGAGGTAAAAGAAGATAGAATAGTAATAAGATATTATGATACAACTATTTTAGAGACTTCTATAGAAATATTAAATGATAGAAAATTTAAAATTAAGAAAAAAGAAAAATTAATGATAAGAAAGGATTGATTTAATGAATATTACTTTTTTAGGAGCTACAAAAACTGTTACAGGCTCAAATTTTTTAGTTGAAGCAGCAGGAAAAAAATTTTTGGTAGATTGTGGAATGTACCAAGGTAGTGCAAAAGACGAATGGGAAAATTCAGAACCATTTCAATTTAATGTTAATGAAATTGATTTTGTATTATTAACACATGCACATATTGACCATTCTGGAAGAATACCTAAATTATATATTGATGGCTATAGAAACAAAATAATTACAACAAAAGCAACAAAAGATTTATGTTCAATAATGTTACCAGATAGTGGGCATATTCAAGAACAGGAAATTGAATGGCAAAATAGAAAAAGAGTAAGAAAAGGTCAAAATCCTATTCCACCTCTATATACAGCACAAGATGCAATTGATTGTATGAAATTATTTAATGCTGTAAATTATGATGAGATAATAGAAATAAATGAAAATCTACATGTTCGATTTAATGACGCAGGCCACATGTTAGGTTCGGCAATTATAGAAATATGGGCTAATGAAAATGGAAAAGAAACCAAAGTCGTATTTACAGGTGACTTGGGAAATAATGATATTCCTTTATTATCTTCTCCAACAATGATAGAAACAGCAGATTATCTTGTAATGGAATCAACTTATGGTGGAAGATTGCATATAAGAAATGATGATAAAGCTAAATTATTTTTAAATATTGTTTCAGAAACTTTAGACAAAGGAGGAACGGTAGTAATTCCTTCATTTGCTGTAGGAAGGACACAAGAAATTTTATATGAGCTAAATAATTTAAAAGGAAACGGTGACGAAGAATTTGAAAAGAAATATAAAACTTTACAAAGTGTTCCTGTTTATGTAGATAGTCCACTTGCAATTTCTGCAACTGAAATATTTAAGGAAAATATGGAGTTGTTTGATGACGAAACACAAGCAATAATAAAAAGGGGTGATAATCCTTTAGAGTTCCCAGGTTTACAATTTACAAGAACAGCAGAAGAATCAAAATTATTAAATGAAAAAAATGAATCTGCAATAATAATTTCTGCTAGTGGTATGTGCGAAGTAGGAAGAATTAAACATCATTTAAAACATAATTTATGGAATCCAAATAGTACAATTTTATTTGTTGGTTACCAAGCACCAGGAACTTTAGGTAGAAGAATTGTAGATGGAGAAAAGAAGGTAAAAATATTTGGGGAAGAAATAGCAGTAAATGCTAGAATAGAATATATAGAAGGATATTCAGGACATGCTGATCAAGAATGGTTATTAAATTTTATTTATTCATTTATAACAAAGCCTAAACATATCTTTTTAGTTCATGGAGAGGCAGAAGGACAATTAGAGTTAAAAGAAAAAATATTAGATACAGTTAATATTCCTGTTACAATACCATCTATGGGAGAAAGATATGAATTAAAAGATAATGTAAACTTGGTAAGAAAAGAAGTAAATGATCATAGATTCCTAAGGTTAGAAGTATTAGAAAGAATAAAAACATTAAGAGAAGAATTAGAAGATATGGAAACAATAGTAAAAGAAGAATATTTAAATAATACAACATCAGATGATGAGGTAAATACACTAAAAGAAAGAATAAGAGAAATTGAAAAACAAATAGTGAAGATTGTAGAAAATAGATGAGAGGAACGAGTGTAAAATATGGAAAACAAATATATAAATTCTGCGATAATAGGTGGAAAAAATATTACTGCTAGTTATAGTGAAAAAGGAGAATTATTAAGATTAATGTTCCCAGCACCAGAATATAAGCAATTTATAGATAAATTTAGTACAGGGGTAAAAATAAATGATTCTGCAATGATATATTTAGAAAAAGATATTAATAATAAATATAATCAATATTATGTTGAAAATACCAATGTTTTAAATACAGAAATAGAAAATTTGTACTTTAGATTAAAAATAAATCAAACTGATTTTATTATGCTTAAAAAAAGTGTTTTGGTAAAAAGGTATATTTTTGAAAATAAGAACAACATAGATTTAGACGTAAATTTTTTAATACATTCTAAATTAATATCAAGTATTGATAATATGATAGGTGGAAAATTTAAAGATAATGTACTTACACAATATAATCATGAATACAAAATGTGTATTTTTTCAAAATCCCCTATATTAAGTCATCAAATGAATAATACGGAAAATAATATAAATAGTGGAATTATAAAAGATAAAGATTATATTGGAATGTCAGCAGATTCAAGTATTAGTTATGACTTAGGAGTTTTAAGACCTGGCGAAAGAAAAGAATTAGATATATTTGTTTTATTAAAAAAAGTTTCAGAAACAGAAAGTGAAGAACAATCAAAAAAAGAAATTGAAGGCATAAAAAAAATAGATATAAAGAAGGAACAAGAACAAACAGAAAAATATTGGATAAAATATGTAAAAGAACATTTTCCAGTTAATTTTATAAAAAACGAAAGTGATAGAAATGAAAAAATAGTAAAAATAATAACAAGAAGCATATTACTTTTTCCTTTATTGTATAATCAAGAAAGTGGTGGTATATCATCTGCTATAGAAGTGGATGAAAATAGAACTAAATGTGGAAAATATTCTTATTGTTGGCCAAGAGATGCAGTTTTTATAACTAAAGCTTTAGATAAGTTAAATATGACTAAAGAGACAGAAAAATTTTATAAAAATTTTTGTAAAAATACACAAAGTGAAAATGGAATGTGGGAGCAAAGATTTTATACAGATGGAAGGTTAGCTCCTTGTTGGGGATACCAAATAGATGAAACGGCAAGTGTAATATTTGGTGTGTATGAGCATTATAAAGAAGTAAAAGATAATAGTTTTTTAAAAGATACATTAAAAATGTGTGAAAAGGCTGTTAAATTTTTGTTTATATATTTAGATAATATATTACAGCTTAAAGATGAAAGAGATATTGTAAAAAAAGAAATAGAACAGACATATCACACAGAAGATAGAAATAAATTACCATTAAGTTATGATTTGTGGGAAATGAATG
>CAUWNG010000042.1:0-17107 GCA_963560005.1 uncultured Clostridia bacterium | reverse complement strand
ATATAATGACAGAAGAACAAGAAAAAGCAATAGAAACATTAGAACATGTTAATAGATATTATATTAGTATTCAAACCAAACCTAAAGCTAATACTAACTAAGAGGTGTTAGCATTGACAGACAAAGAAATAATAATATTAAGAATATTTTTTATGTTTTATACAGAGGAGGATTGATGAAAAAATCCACAGTTATTAATATTTTTGGAATTGAGAAAACGAAAAAATTAACGAGAAAGAAATTAATAAAAGTTTCTAAACACAAAGGAATATTAACTTTTGAGATAGACGAAAAGAAATACCTTTTAAGTGAAAAAGAATTAATAAATTTTTTAGGAGGTAAGAATGGATAAAGAACTATTAGAGCAAATTAGTCATTTACATAGAGAAAAGAAAGACCTTAGAGAAAGACTAGAAGAATTAGAAAGCAAGCCTTTAAAACACGTTAAAGATAGTGTTCAAGGAAGTGGGACAAGTTATCCTTTTGTGCAACATCATTGTACAATTGAGGGAGTTGAATATTCTAGGCAAGGAGTTCAAAGAAGAAGGTTAAGAAAGTTAATAAAATCTGCTCAAAGGAATATAGATAAAAAAATTAAAAATTTAGAATATGAATTAGAAAAAATAGAAGACAGTGAGATAAGACAAATTATAAGGTATAAATACGAAGATAATCTAAGTTGGGTACAAATTATGTTTAAGATGAATTATAGCTCAGAAAGCGCTGCAAGAAAAAAATTAGAAAGATTTTTGAAAAAAGTATAAAATGTCCGTTTTGTCCTGTTTTAAAGTGGTAAAATGGTAGTAAGTAAAAAAGGTTCCTTCATAGAACTTTATAGAAACATAGTCAGTGATGGCTAAGCCCAAATGTTTCAATTTTATAGTTTCAAAGGTTTCATTTGAACTGTACCTTAAACAGTTCAATGCCAATTATTAACCGTGTGCATAACTGTAATATCATACAGCACGGAGCTGTCCGACAAGTAGTCAGCTAGACGGATACGTTTAGAAGGTTGCTTTGTAATTATAGTAATATAGTTACAGGAGAGGTAAAACTCAATACTGGATAGTGTGCAAATATTATCGCTTAATAAGATACTAGAGTTGTCGCAACCGTAATAGACAGCACAGTGTGCAATAAGCTTACAACTTATACTGTAGCAAGTATAAAGCAATGTAAGTAAAGCTAAATAAGGTTGTTTCTTGTGAGTGCTACCGAAAGGAGGTTATAAGACATAACTAGGTTAAAGTAGCTCAATTCGAGATAAAAAGTAGAAAGCAATGATATTGGAAATATCAAAAAAATTCTGAATGATGGGTGAAATTTATGGGTAGTCAGTCCCATACGAGCTAGAAAAGGACAAGAAGTATAGAGGTCGCAACTTTATGCTCAGACTTGTTCTCTCGGTGATTGAATAATTAAGATAGGTAAATATTTGTAAGGGGAAACTCTAATAATAAATATATTGCGAGTGGTAGGTAAGGTATCTTTGTAGCCTCATAAGCTACATAAAATCAGTTCGATTCTGATACTTCGCAACCAATATTACATTAAGAGCTGACGTTTTAAATGTTGGCTCTTTTTATTTTAAAAGGAGAGGTAAAGAAATGAATAATAGAGCAAAATTTTTGGAAACAAACGAAGACCAAAAAGAAAGAATACAGAATATTAGAAATGTCTTTTCTAGTGTTTACGATGAAATAGAGTTAAATTGTAAAGCTAGCAGAGAAACATCACTAGCATTAACTAAGTTAGAAGAGGCTCAATCATGGGCAATTAAAGGAATTACAAGGGAGAAATAGATATGAGAAAATGGACAAAAGAAACTGCGCAAGCATACATAAAGCAAGCAAAAGAGAAAGGCTTGACGTATTGGAGTGCAGTAGATCATTTAAAGCATCATAAAACTATGCATAGTATAATATAAATTTGTGCAGTGGCGGAATAGATACCTGTAACAGGGTTTCAAAACATAATAAGAATAAGATTATGTAGTAGTAGACGCTTAACCGTAAGTCAACACCAGCTGTCCTATAAACAGAGAGCGAGTTAATGCTGGTAATAGAAAGGGCGTATGTTGATATGTTAGGTGCAAATCCTAACCTGCACAAATATGACAATCTAATCCAGAAAGTCTGGAGCTTTCCTGCTAAGAAATGCGTGCCTATTTAGGTATATGGTGCAAGTCCATAGGTTGTCGCCAATTATAAAATAGAGGAGATTATATATGTCAAAATATGAAAGAAGACAAACCATAAAAGAATGGGAATTAGAAAAAGGAATAGAAATAAAAAATCCAAAGGGCTTTTGGGGCAGTAAAAATGAAATTTATAGCAATAAATATGGAGAAAAATTATTTAAGAAATGTGCTAGATTAAGTGAAATAAGATGTAAAACAGATAAAGGATTAGAATTTTTGGAGGGATAAATATGGGATTGCATGAAAAATCTAATAGAGAAGTAAGAAAAAGAAAATATGCAGAACAATTTTCAAAAACTGTTGAAAACAAAAAAAGAAAAGCTATAAAAAGGCAAAAAAGGTTAGGCAAATAGATGAATATAGGAACATACATAAAACTAATATTACAAAAAAAGAATATGACACAACAAGATTTAGTAAATAGATTAAAGAAGAAATTTTTAAGAGGTAAAACAAATGAATATATTTGAAGTTTATAGAGATAACTTATGTAAGAACTGTAAAAATAAAACAAGTGACCTTTGTGAAATAAAACGATTAATAGATGGTACAGTCAAATGCATGTACTATGAAAGAGAAGGAAGACATCAAGGTTACAAGGAAAAGAAAAGAATGACAGTAACGGCAAGAAGAAATAAGGCGATAATGAAAGGAATAGAAAGATGATAAATATCTTAATAGTGTTAATAATAATAATACTTAGTCCAGCAATATTAATAGCTGGATTTTTTAGTGTGGCAATATTGTGGTCGATATTATATTGTATAGTAACATCTATAGCAAATAGCATTAAGAATTTAATGGATAAAAAAGAGTAGGTGGAGGTTGATGGCTAATGAACAGAATTTAATACCAGGAAACAAAAGAAGCCAGAATGAAGCTAGAGAAAATGGAAGAAAAGGTGGGAAAAAATCAGGAGAAGTTCGAAGAAAAAGAAAAGCGATGAAAGAACAAGCAGAATTATTATTATCGTTACCGTTCAATTTAGTGGATAGACAAGGGAACGAATTAAAAGAAATTTTAAAGAACTTAGGAATAGATGATAATAATATAGACAACCAAATGGCAATAATAGTCGCTTTATGGAAAACTGCTTTAGGCAATGGGAGAAATCAAGTAACAGCAGTTCAAGAATTAAGAAATATTATTGGAGATAAAGCTGAAAAAGAAGCAACGATTCAAAGAGTAGAAATTATAAACGATTTACCACAGGAGAATGAAAAAAATGCCACAAGTTAGATTGAAAGAAATAATAGCACCCCATTTTTGGAACACTTTTAATTCAAAAGTAACGCATCAAATTGATAAAGGTGGAAGAGGGAGTACAAAAACAAGTAAGAATGGAATAAAAATTTCTTTGTTTTGTGAACAATTTAATAATTGTAGTGCGGTTATAATAAGGCGATATCAAAATACTTTAAGAAATTCTGTATATAAAGAAATTAAAAGGGCATTAAAGAGGCTATATTTAGAGGAAGAATTAGATTATACAGCTTTTAAAAGTCCTTTAGAAATTCATTTGAATAATAAGAATAACATATATTTTGCAGGCGGAGATGATTATGAAAAAATTAAAGGAATGATAGATGAAGAAACACCTATCAAAATATTATGGTTTGAAGAATTAACAGAATTTGATAGTCCTGATGACATAGATCAGATTATAGCAACTTTTACAAGAGGAAATGATGATTGGTTTATAGTTCTATATTCGTTTAATCCACCCAAAAACAAATTTCATTGGGTAAACCAATGGGTAGAAAGAATGTCAAAAAGAAAAGATTGTATTATTACTCAATCTGATTATAGAACAGTATCAGAAAAATGGCTTGGAAAAAAGTTTATAGAACAAGCAGAGGAAATGAAAAGAAACGATGAAAAACGCTATAGATGGATTTATTTAGGAGAAGTGATAGGATTAGAAGGACTTATATATAATCCTGAACTTATTGAATATGTGCCAGAAGACTATCTAGAAAAAAATAATATAAAAATATTATATATAGATTTTTCAATAGATTCAGGACATCAAACATCAGCTACTACATGTGGAGCTTATGGGTTCGGAAGTGATGGATATTGGTATTTATTAGATACATATTATTATAGTCCACACGAAAAATCTAATAAGAAGGCACCTTCTGAATTAAGTAGAGACATATTTAATTTTGAACTAGTAGTAAATAAAAAATTTCAAGCAGGAACAGATAAAGAAACGATAGATAGTGCAGAAGGAGCATTGAGAAATCAATACTTTAAAGACTATGGAAGAAGATTACATCCTGTAGACAAAGGTACAGATAAAGAACAATTAATAGATTATTCGCAGGACTTTTTGGCAAAGAAAAAGTTTAGAGTATTGAACAATAACAATAATCAAATATTTAAAAAAGAAAATGAAAACTATATGTGGCTAAAAGATAGCATCGAAAAAGGAAAGCCTATTCCAGATAAAACGGAAAAAGCTTTTTTAAGTTCTGAAAAATATTACAACACATACACACAGGATTATGCATATAGTTATGCCGAACACACACAGGACCAATTTCAGTATTGGATAAAAGATAATTTGCAAAAATTAGGATTAAAACAGTAAAGGAGAAACAAAATGGACTTTTATGATAATATAGCAAGTGTATTAAGTAAAAAAGGAATAAATCTAACAGTTGGAACGATATACGATTTAATGGCTATATGGAAAAGCTGGTATAGGGGAAGTGTAAATGATTTTCACTATTATACAGAAGTAGTATGTGGAAAGTCTGTGGATTGCGAAAGACTTACAATGAATATGCCAAAGAAATTATGCGAGGATATAACAAAACTGTTATGGACAGAAAAAACAAGGATAGATTTAAGCAACAAAAATGCAACAAAAAAATTATGGGAAGTGTTAGATAGTAAAGAAAATGCCTTTACTGTTAATCTTCCTATTTTTATTGAGAAAATGTTAGCACTTGGTAATGGAGGAACAGTTGAATATAAAGACGAAAACAATAAAACAATAATAGATTATATAGATGGAGATGTGATTATTCCTTATAAGTTTACTAATGGTTATATATCAGGAATGATAACAGTTAGTAGATTTATAGAAAAAAAAGGCAAAAATAAAATATACTATACGCATATAACATACCATGAATACGTAGATAATAAATATATCAAATTAAATGAAATATATAAATCGAACACAGATACAACATTGGGAAAACAATTGAATTTCAATGATGTATTTCTTAATGTAAAAGAAAGTGAAGTAGTAATAACAAGAAACCCTTATTTTCAAATATGGAAACCTAACTTAGCAAATAACTTTGATACAAATAGTCCTATGTGTATTTCAATTTATGCTAATAGTATAGATAGATTTAAGTCATTGGATGTCAAATATGATAGCTTCTACAACGAATTTATACTTGGAAAGAAAAGAATTGTAGTAGATCAATCTGCGATGAAAGGCGGAATGGAAACAGATGCAGACGGAAATCCTCATTTTGTACAATATTTCGACAAAAATGACAAAGTATATCAAGCATTAAATATAGACAGCGATAAAATGAAAGAACCAGTAAAAGAAATAGACTTTAATATAAGATATCAAGAACATATAGATAGTATTAATGCAGATTTAAACTGGTTGACAGAAAACGTAGGGCTAGGAAGTAACTATTATAAATTTGATGGAGCTGGAACTAAAACAGCAACAGAAGTAATAAGTGAAAATAGTCAAGCGTTTAGAACAAAGGTACATTATCAAACAATTATAAATGATTGTGTATATGACTTAGTAAAAGCAGTTTGTGAGCTCGAAGGAATAAAAACAAATAATATAACAATAATATCAGATGATTCAATTATTGAAGATAAAAATGCAGAAATGACAAGAGCACAATTAGAAGTATCACAAGGACTAAGGAGTAAGAAATCTTACTTGATGGATATAAAAGGAATGACTGAAGAAGAAGCAGAAGAAGAACTTGTAAAAATACAAGAAGAAAAAATGAGTAATCAAGAAGCTTTTGGATTTGCTGAAACATAAAAAACAAAAGGAGGATTTTTGATGGAAATAAATATACAAAAACAAATACAAGAAGCATTAGAGGAAAATATTAATAAACCTATTTACGAGTTTGTAGCTACTTATGATGTTGGACCTTTAACAAAGTACATAGGAAGGTAAGGGAAAAAGTGTGCTAACTCAAAGTGATTTTATAAACATAGAAAAACAAGCTGTAGGAATATATGAAAATTTAGAATTACAAATAATAGAAGAAATAGCAACAAGAATAGCTAATTTTGGATATGCAAATACAGTAGTTATTAATAATTTAAAAATAGCTGAAGAGATGGGATTTTTATATCAAGATATTATAAGATTAGTTGCAGAGTACAATAATACAACAGTAGAAGAAGTAAATCGCATATTTTATGAAGCAGGAGAAAAAAGTTTAAAGTTTGATGATCAAATATATAAAGAAAATGGTTTAAATCCTGTTCCATTAAAACAAAGTGAAAGTATTAAACAAATTATGAATGCAACCATAATAAGAACTGCAGGCAATTTACAAAATTTATGTATGACTACTGCAAGTACTGCGCAAAGTCAATTTTATAATGCGATAAATATGGCCTATATGGAAACTAGTACTGGAGTAAAAAGTTATACTCAAGCCATAGTTGATGAAATAAAAAAATTAAGTAAACAAGGTGCTGTTATAGAATATCCATCAGGAGCTAAAAGAAGTTTGGAAAGTGCAATAAGAACGAATGTTGTTACAGCAGTAAATCAAAATTGTGGTAAATTGCAAGAATTAAGAGCTGATGAAGTTGGTTGTGATTTAATGGAATTATCAGCATACAGTGGGGCTAGACCTGAACATGCAAAATGGCAAGGAAAGATTGTTAGTAGAAGTGGAAAAAGAGGATACTTGAGTTTAAGAGATATAGGATACGGTGAAATAACAGGATTTAAGGGAGTAAATTGCCATCATGATTGGTATCCATATTTTGAAGGCTCTACTAGAACTTATACAAATGAACAACTGAAAGATTGGCAAAATGAAAAAGTTACTTACAATGGACAACAAATATCTGTATATGATGCAACACAAATTCAAAGAAAAATGGAAAGACAGATAAGACAAGATAAAAAAGACTTAAGAGCACAACAAGCAATTCTAACAAGTAATAATAAAGAAATAAAAATAGAAGAAGTAGAAGCAGAAATAAGAAATATAAAATCAAGACAAAAAGAAGATAATTCACAGCTAAATAATTTGTTAAAACAAACAGGATTAAAGAAAGATAATAGCAGATTAGTTATTTAAAAAGAAGGTGCTTTCATTAAAAGAGCTTTGAAAGGTAAATGAGTGGACAGATAAAAGAAAACTAACAGCCTTCTAAAATAGTTATTTAAGACAGTTTTAAAGACTGTCTTTTTTATATGCCTTTTTTACAGTAGCAGGCTTAAAAGAACAACTGGGAAAATGCCGACGGGCGATAAACGGGAGGTAAAAATGGAAGATAACAAAGATTTAGAAAAAGAAGAAAACAGAACAGCAGAAAACAATGAAGTTGAAGGAGCTGGGGATGTAGATACTCAAACTACAGAAAAAAATGAGGGAAAAGCTGAAATTGATGTAAAGGCAGAAGCACAAAAAATAGCCGATGCAATGGTTGCTAAAAAAATGAAAGGAATGCCTTCAAAAGAAGAGTTGAAAGCATTTAAAGAATGGCAAGAAAGTCAAAAAACAGCAGAACAAAAACAAGCCGAAAAGGATGCTGAATATCAAAAAACACTTAATGAGCTAAATACTTTAAAACAAACAAATGCTATTTTAGAGGCGGGAGTAAACAAAGATGATGCTGATTATGTGCTTTTTAAAGTAGGCAAAATGGAAGGCGAGTTTGAAGAGAATTTGGTTAAGTTCTTGAAAGATAATCCTAAATATTTAAAACAAGAAATTGAAACAACAGAGCCTAAAGCCACTGGTGTACCAGTAAGAACTATAAGCTCAAATGAAAATGGTGTAAGTGCAATATTAAAGGCAAAACACCCTGAATTATTTAATGGAAAGGATGATTAATTATGGCAAATGCATTAGGAACAGGAACACATAAAAGGAAAGAAACTTATGCGAATGAGGTATTAACAATTGCGAGAGCAGAAATGAATATTTATGATGACTTCTCAACTGATTACGAGAAGGACGAAGTGACAGGACAAATAATGGTGCCTACAAGAAATGGAGAAGTAAAAGTTTCAGACTATGATATCAAAAATGGTATAGAATTGTCTCAATCTGCTACAGACTATCTATCATTACCAATCGATAAAGATTACGGAATAAACGAATTAGTAGATGGATATGAAGCAGAAGCAGTACCAGATAATTTAAGAGCACAAAGAATAGAGAGTGCTGGATATTCTATAGGGTTAAAGAAAGAAAATATGGCTATAGAAGCATTAATGACAGGAACAGTAAGTTCTGATACTACAGGCTTAACAACAACAGATGCATACGAAAAAATAGCAAAAGCAATAAAAAACCTGAAAGAAAGAAACATGAAAGTAAGTTCTATGAGAGTTGCTGTGTCTGCAGAAACAGAATTATTACTCTTAACTGATGAAAAATTTTCAAATACATCTGGAACATTAGGAGCAGAATTAATTAGAGAAGGTGTAATTGGAAAAATAAACGGTGTAGCTGTAAAGGCAAATTATTTAATGGGAGAAGATGTCGAGTTTATAATCTACGATAAAAGATTCTGCCAAAAATACGAAGTATGGAAGGTAGAGCCAAAGTTTGAAGACATTAAAGATGGAAAACATATTGGTGCTTCTGCATTACAAGGTAGACAAGTTGGTGGCTTAATGGTAACAAATAAATTAGGTGTTCAAATAAAAAAAAAATCTAGTATAGTATCCCCTGAAATAACAGGACTAACAATAACACCAACAGGAGGCTTACAAGAAGGAAATGCAAATGTAAATGTTGATGCAGTGGTTGCTACATTGTCTACAACAGATGGTACGAGTCCATTTACATATAATTTAGAAGCTGATGAAACAAATGGAGTAGATAATGCTTCTTTTAAAATAGACAGCTCTAATGTAAAAGTAAATACAACACCTTTAACACAAAAAGATTATAAAATCAATGTAAAAGTAACTGACAGTAAAGGCAAAACATTTGCAAACCATGCAACAATAACTGTAGCAGCTGCTGCAGAATAGGAGGACAAGGTATGCTAAAATACATAACAGAAACTGAATATAAAGGGTTGTTAGAGGTATCAAGCATACCTTCTAACTTTAATAAATTAGTAATAGAAGCAAGTAATTATATTAATCACAAAACTTTTAGAAGAATTGATATAAACAATATTCCAGTGCAAGTGAAATATGTTACTTGCTTAATCATTGATTTGCTAAATGAACAAGAAACAAGATTAAGTGAAATTAAAAATTTGAAAAGTGAAAATATAGAAGGTTGGAGCAAAAGCTATTCTACACCAGAAGAAATAAAAAAAGAATATTCTGAAAAAATGCAAACAACTTTATCAGATTATTTATGGGATGTAATAGGAACAGACGGAAATTCACTTTTATATTGTGGGGTGTGCTAATATGAGTTTTTTTATACATAAAATCACTGTATATCATTTTAATAGTGACGAAACTGTTACGAGGTTGCATTTTAACAAAGTTTATTTTAGACATAATAAAAAGACTAATCTAATTAATAAACGGGCTTGAGAAAGGAAGTACAGGCTCAATAACAATACCTACTACAGAAAAGTTAGATATTTCAACAGAAGATTATATAGTTGAAGGAATTGTAGAAGATGAATTTGATGAAAGAACATTAATGAAGAAATATCAATTATTTAAAATGGAATCAGTAGATGACAATAGAAAAGGTGGATTGCCACATTATAAGATAGGAGTATCCGAATAATGAAAATGAATGTAAAAGTAAAAATGAATAGTACTAGCAAAATAATAAAGGATCATCGGACTTGATGAAAATGGAAGAGTAACAGAATTTTTACGAGATACAGTTTATCGTTTATATGAACCGTATGTGCCAAGAGATAATGGAGATTTATATCGATTAGCAACATTTCCTAATAAACATTCGATAAAACATGTTAGCCCATATTCTCATTATCATTTTAAAGGAAAAAAAGCGATTGGGGTAAGTAAACCTAAAGGCGTAAAAAGAACAATATCTAATCAAGATATGAAATATCAAGGAGCGCCTAAAAGAGGTCCTGAATGGGATAAAAGAATGATGAATGATAGAGGTAAAGAAGTTTGCAAAGATGTAGAAAACTTTATAAGAAATGGAGGCAAATAATGGAAAAATCAAAAATGGAATTGATAAAAGAATTTATAGAGACATGTCATTTATTAAAAGGAGATAAAATTAATGTAGATTATTTAAAAGATGATATTTATTCATATTCAATAGATAGAACACCTGTGCAACCAGAAATAAAACCTTTTGTAGATGGAAATGGTGGAAAATATCAAATAGCTTTTGATTTTACAGTAACTGCTCCAATTTCAAGTAGAGTTGTAACAAATCTAGCTAATAGTAAATTTGGAGAAGATTTTATGGAATGGATAAAAACACAAAATAGAATAAAGAATCTTCCAAAGATAAATGGTGCATTTTCAATTAAATGTACAAGTCCAAGTTATATATTACAGAAGACGGAGACAACAGCAATTTATATTATTCAAATGAATTTTACTTATTATGAATATTAAAAAGGAGGAAATAAAAAATGCAAGAAGGTCAAGTATACAATAGAGCAGATATTGTTAACTTTATGGGATTAACACTAGATGCTACAATTTTTCATAGAATGAAAGGTTTTACTGACGGAGGAAAGAGTTTAAATCCAGCAGCATACAATAGAAGATACGTAGATGAAAAAACAGAACGTTCTGACGTAGTTGCTTATGCTACTGAGATTGCTTATGCTTTTGACAGAATGTATGGAAATGCAGTACATAATGTAATATCAAAAGTACATGATGACGAAATAGTAGGATTTAGTATTCCTATCGTAACAGTAAACTTTAATGAACCAGTAGCAGGTGGATATAAAGCTAAAATGAGAGTATGGTCAGTTCAACCTGATAGTGATGGAGACTCAACAGATGCTTATACATATTCAGGAGCATTTAAAGCAAATAGTTCAATAGTTACAGGTGTTGCAAAAATAGAAACAGGAAATGCAAATGATAGTACAACTATTACAGCTATTACATTTATAGCAGATGGAGAACAAGCTACACAATTAGTTACATTTAATGTATCTGATACAGCAGGACAAGTATCAGGAGCAAAAATAGTAATTGATGCTTCTAATACTATATATACAGATGTAAATGGTATTGCTATGGTAGATTTACCAAAAGCTACATATTCTAAAATTGCAATTAGCAAAACAGGGTATACAACACAAAATAATATATCTGTTACTGTTGTTGATGAACCAGTATATAAAGCAATAACATTAGTAAAGGGCTAGTTATACTAGCTCTTACTTTATTTGGAGGGAATTATGAAAATTAGAGATATAGAAGTAAAATTTGATTTTTTGGATGCTGATGATATAGAAAGATTTGAAAAAGAAGCAAAAAAAGTAAAAGAGGAATGTGAATTAAAGAATAAACAAAAAATGTCTTATTCAGAAGCAATAAGACAAGAATGTATTATAATAGAAAATTTCTTTAATAATGTATTTGAGAAAAATATATCGGAAAAAATGTTTAAAGGAAATAAAAATTTAATGGATCATATAAAAGTTTTTGAAGATATCGTAAATCAAAAAAATGAGAAACAAAAAGAATTACAAAATACATTAAATAGGTATCAACCAAATAGAGAACAAAGAAGATATAATAAGTATCATAAAGGAAATAAAAAATAATGAATAAAAATATTTTATTAGATAAATTACCACAATATACGTTAAATGGATTAAAAATAAGAACTGATTTTAGAGAAAGCATTAAATTTGAACTTTTAATGCAAGATAATAAAATAGATGAACAAACAAAAATAATTCAAACATTAAAATTATATTATTACGATTTATCAAAAATAACAGATATAAAACAATCAATAGATGATATATTATGGTTTTATACTTGTGGAAAGAAAGAAATAAATGTCGACAAAAATAATAAAGAAAATAAGGATAATAATAAGCAAATTTATAGCTATGAATTTGATGATGAGTACATATATAGTGCTTTTATGGAGATTTATAAAATAGATTTGAATAGTATTAAATATTTGCATTGGTGGAAGTTTAAAGCTTTAATGAATAGTTTAAGTGAAAATACACAGTTTGTTAAAATAATGGGGTATAGAGCGATTGATTTATCGAAAATAAAAGATAAAGATATGAAATTAAATTATAAAAAATTAAAAAAACAGTATACTTTACCAGATATGAGAACAACAGAACAAAAAGAAGCGGATTTTGGAAAAGCTTTTTGGTAAAATTTTATTTATATGTTGATTTTTGTAGAAACTTGTAATATACTTCTTGTATAAAAAAATAAAAGGAGGATATTACTAAAAATGTTTTGTAACAAATGTGGAAAAGAAATTTCAGATGATTCAAGATTTTGTAAATATTGTAGAACAGCTGTGAATTATAGTCAAACTCATAAAATTAATGTTAATACTGGAGGTAAGATTTACAAAAAATGGTGGTTTTGGTTAATTATTGTAATTATTGGTATTTTTGGATTAATAGCATTAGGAAGTACTTCTGAAACAGAAAATAAAGATAAATCTGACAATGGTATTAATAGTAATATAGTATATTCTACAAACAAAGAAAAAATAAAAAATGACATCAGTATAAAAAACGCGTCTAATGAAATCAATACTGAAATTATTTCGAATAGTGAAAAAGGAACAAAGAATAATATTATTCAAGAAGAGCAGGAAAGTTATATAAATGATGATAATACTAGTACATCAGATAAGACAAACTCTAAGAGTAATAATAATGATGAACAAAAAAATAAAAAGGACGAAGAGAGTAAAAGTAATTCATCAACAAATATCAAGGATTCTTCTTCAATTGAAAATTCTGAAATGGTATGGGTAGGAGAAACTGGAACTAAATATCATTATAAAGATTGTAGAACTCTTAAAGGAAAAGGACATCAAATAACTTTGGAGCAAGCACAAGAAGAAGGTAGAGAGCCTTGTAAAGTATGTTATTAATAATAGATAAAGCACATTACATTATGTAGTGTGCTTTATTTTTTTAAAAGAATTAGTATCAGTATTAACTGGTGCTTTTATTATGGAGGAAAAATGATAAAAGTAAAATGTCCTTTTTGCGGATATGAAATGCCTATTTGGTATGATAAAGAAAAGTCAAAATCTAAAGGTGTTTTCATAAAGTGTAAAGGAAGAAAGTGTAAAAAAGAATTTGAAATAAAAATAAATGTCAAGTAGTGCCATTATGTGCCGATGACTAGAAAGGAATTTCTAGAATGGCAGATGGTTCAGTAGTAATTGATACAAAGCTAGATAATAGTAGTTTAAAGAATGGATTTAAAAAAATAGGAAATATTGCTAGTACAGCATTAAAAGGAATGACAATTGCTGTAGGAACAGTAACAACAGCATTTGCAGGCTTAGTAACTGCAAGTGTCAATGCAAGAGGAGAAATAGAACAACAAATTGGTGGTGTAGAAACACTATTTAAAAATAATGCTGACAAAGTAATAAAAAATGCAGAAAATGCATATAAGACAGCTGGAATGAGTGCTACACAATATATGCAAACTGTAACTAGCTTTTCTGCAAGTTTATTACAAAGTTTGTCAGGGGATACATCAAAAGCAGCCGACATAGCAGATATGGCATTAAGGGATATGTCAGACAACGCTAACAAGTTTGGAACTGATATGGAAGCTATACAAAATGCATATCAAGGTTTTGCTAAACAAAATTATACAATGTTAGATAATCTTAAATTAGGTTATGGTGGAACAAAAACCGAAATGGAAAGATTATTAAAAGATGCTCAGAAATTAACAGGTATTAAGTATGACATTAATAATTTAAGCGATGTATACAATGCAATTCATGCAGTTCAAGAAGAATTAGGAGTAACGGGAACTACAGCAAAAGAAGCCACATCAACATTGCAAGGAAGTTTTGCTTCTATGAAAGCATCTTGGGAAAATTTTTTAAGTGGGTCTGGAAACTTAAGTCAAGTAGTAGAAACAGTAACAGATGTAGTAGGAAATATAGGAAGAATAGTTAGCGAAGCTATCCCTAGTATAATAGAAAATATTACTAATTCATTACCTAAAATGTTAGAGTTAGGAAAATCGATATTACAAAATTTATTAAGTGGTATACAAGAAAATTTTCCACAAATAACTCAAACAGCAATAACGATTATTCAGACACTTTTACAGACTTTTTTAGAAATGTTGCCTCAAATATTAGAAATGGGAATTACATTATTGGTAGAATTAATAAAAGGGATTTCTCAAATGATTCCAGAATTAATACCAATGGCAATAAATTGTATTATAACGTTAGTTGAAACATTAATTGATAACTTAGACATGATAATAGATGCAGGTATTGAATTAATTATTGCATTGATAGAGGGAATATTTAATGCACTTCCTGATTTAATTGCAAAATTACCAGAATTAATTATGAAAATAGCTATGAAATTAATAGAATTAATAGTTGTAAAAATTCCACAAGTAGCTATTAGATTAGTCCAATCATTAATAGAGGGATTATTTAGTTATTGGAACAAAATGTTAAGTAAGATCCAAGAATTTTTCAAAGGAACAATTTTTGAAGGTTTTATTGGAAAAGTTGCAGATATGGCGAAAATAGGCTTGCAATTTATTCAAGGACTATGGAATGGAATAAATGATGCAAAAAATTGGATTTGGAATAAAATATCAGGATTTTGTGATGGGATAGTAAATAGTATTAAAAATTTCTTTGGTATTCATTCTCCATCTAGATTATTTAGAGATGAAATTGGGCAATATTTAGGATTAGGACTAGGAGAAGGTTTTGAAGATAGTTTGAGTGGTGTATATAAAAATATGAGGAAAGCTGTAGATTATGAAAATGCAAAATTAACATCTAATTTAACTAACACACATCAAATTAATTTAACAAATGAAGATAATAAGCAAGCTAGATTAGAAAGTATAGATAATAATAAAGAAATAGTTGTAAAAGCTGAAACAAATTTGGACGGAAAAGTATTAACAAGTACAGTAAACAGAGTAAATGCAAAACAAAAATTACAATACGGAATAGCATAGGAGGGAAATATGGTTTTATTAAAACATGGAAATTTTGAGTTCCACCACATATTAAGTGGTGGATTTAAAATATTACCAAACGAACCTAAAGTAATAAGTGAAGTTGAAATGGCAGATGGAGCTGTAAAAAGAAATTATGGAGAAATGCCAAAAACAAGAATAAAAGTTAAGTTTGGAGAATTAAACAGAAAAACATATAGAGAATATATATCACACTTTAAACTTCCAGAAGATAACTATACATATTGTAATACAGATACAGGAGAAATGATAACAAAACGTTTTTTTGTAAAAAGACCAGAAGATGTATTAAATTATATAGATGATATTGACGAAACACATGAAGAATTTGAAATTGAATTGGAACAATGTGGGGAGGCTTAATATGATAGAAGTAACAGAAGATGTAAAACATTTTTTTGATGTAAGCACTACTCAAATTGATAAAATAATCTTAGATGAGCAAGAGTATAGAATAACAAATGTTGATTTTTATGATGATGTTTATGAGGAAGGTAATATATTTGGAACAGCAATAGCGAAATGCATAGAATTTGAAATAGAAAATGGTAAAGAATTAGAAGGTAAAGAAGTTGAATATTTAACAGGAATAAAAATTAATAATTTAATAAAATGGATTAGCTTGGGGAATTTTATAGTTCAAGATGTAGAGCCAAACGATACAACCAACATAACAAAAGTAACAGCAATGGATTATATGTTGAAAACTAATACTGAATATAAAAGTAAATTATTATATCAGAATAACAATATAACGTTATTAAGAGTATTGCAGGAAGTTTGCGAAAATTCAGGTTTACAATTAGCAACAATAGACTTTGCTAATAAAGACTTTGTTGTAGATAGTAATCAATTTTCAGAAGGAACATTAAATAGACAAGTTATTCAAGCTATTGCTCAGTTAAGTGGGACAGTAGCAAAAATTAAAAATAATAATAAGTTGTATCTAATAAATCCTAACAAAGTAAATACCATATCGAAAGTATTTACTCTAAATAACTATGAAGAAGCGGAAATAAAAAGAAATACGCACCCTATAAACTTAGTAAGTCTGGCAATGAAAGATATAGAAGGGGAAAATGTAACACTAAGAGATGAAGAAAGTATAACAAAGAACGGAGAAAATAGTTTAGTAATAAATAATAATCCATTTGCATATACACAAGCAAAAAGAGAGCAATTAATAACAGCTCTCTTTAATGCTGTAAAAGGTTTTGAATACAAATCATATAATTTTAAATGTCAAGGATTACCATATTTAGAAACTTTAGATAAAATACAATTTAAAGATAAAAAAAGCAATATGTACAATAGTTATATTTTTAGATTTAACTACAAAAGTCCAAATGGATTAGAAAGTAAAATAGAAGCACCAAGTATAACAAAGGCAACAGTAAATTATCAAAATATACCTGATGCATTAGACATAGCAAAAAGAACAGAAATAATTGTAGATAAACAAAATCAAAAAATCACTCAATTAACCCAAGAAACAACAAAACACGAAGAAAAAATAGCAAAAG
>CAUWNG010000041.1:0-17134 GCA_963560005.1 uncultured Clostridia bacterium | reverse complement strand
AAAAAGAGTATGAAACTTGAAACCGTTGCAACTGTAGAGAGAGAGAGAGAGAGAGTTATGTTTTAGTAAATAGTGTAGCTTTAGTTTTTGTACGTAAATTTCAAATATATTATGTAAAATATAGAACGTATCGTTTAAATATGATGCGTTCTTTTTGTGCATTTTTTTCGAGAAATTTTACTAGTGGATATGTTTGAAACTTTTATAGCTCTTTTTAATAAGGGTTATAGAAGCTAAGTTATATATATTATTTTCAAAAACATGGTCTCCAATTTCACGGGTCTATCCCCGCCTCAAAGGGCTGTCGACTCATATTTTTTCAAATAATATATATAACATGCTTCCTAATTAGAATTATAAATAGTTAAAAAAATTTAAAGTTAATAAAAAAGAGGAGCGACAAAACTTATGAGAAGTATAAAAGAAAAAAGTGGAATAACATTAATAACTTTAGCAATAACAATAGTAGTTATTTTAATATTAGCAGGAGTTACAATAGATGTAACCTTAGGAGAAAATGGAATATTAAATAAATCAAAAGAAGCAGCAAATAGAATGAATAATTTAGTAAAAGAAGATGAAGCAGAATTAAATGAATTATTGAATGAATTAAATGCAACAATGGATTCAAATTGGAATAGCAATATAGAAATACCAGGAGGAAATGAAATAACAAATACAGAACCAACACCACCACCAGAGCCAGAAACTCCAAAATTAGAAAATACAACAGGGATACAGACAGAAAATACAAAAGTAGAAGATAAATTTGGAAATGTGGTAACAATTCCAAAAGGATTTGAAGTAGTGGAACAAGAAGGAACAACAGTACCAGAAGGGATAGTAATACAAGATAAAGCAGGAAACCAATTTGTATGGATACCAGTAGGAAGAGTATATAAAGATGCTACAAAAAATAATTATAGTGATATACAATTAGGAAGATATACATTTAATACGACAGATGGAACACCAACGCCAGTTCAATTAGCATATACAGATAGCAAACCAAAGAATTATGAACAGTTGATTATAATTGAATCATATTATCAAGAATATGCCACAAGAGCAAATCCTGATGGAATAGTAGCAAATGGTATAGGAGGACTAAATGCAATAGCAAAAGATTTAGCTGGATTTGTAAACAGTGTAAAAAATAATGGGGGATATTATATAGCAAGGTATGAAGCAAGTTATGGAAGTGGAAGTAGTGTAGCAGATTATAAGCCATTATCTAAAGTTTCAACATCGACAAGTTTTAGCACATCAAAAGTTGGAAGTTTATGGTATTATGTGACACAAATAGAAGCAAGTAAAATAAGTAGGAATATGTATAAAAATGATAATAATGTAGGAGTAGAAAGTGATTTAGTAAATAGTTATGCTTATGATACAGCAATAGTATTTATACAAGAAATGGGAAATACTAACTATGCAAATAAAACAAGCGTAAATAGTACACTAAAAAATACAGGAACAATAGGAGATAAAGTATGTAATATACATGATATATCATCTAATTGTAAAGAATGGAGTACAGAATACTCAATGTATGAAGATAGAATTGGTGTTCAAATTGTTCCTTGGCCTTGCGTTTCTACAGGAGGTAGTTGCTACAATAGTAGTCTTTTTACAATGCGAAGACAATCTGTCGTTATGCAAGTCAATGACGATGGTACACATTCTTTTCGCACCATAATTTATATTAAGTAACACTTAAAAATTAAAATAAAAAGAAGCAAAACAATTTTTTTGTTATAGAATTGTTTTGCTTTTTTAATCTTTTTAAAGAATTTTATTGACCAAATTTTACAATAATGATATACTTTATTCGTAAATATTCGACAAGAAACTAACGAGGAGGAAAAATGTTTTACAAAAATATTTTTTTAAAAAAAATTATATGTTTATTAATAATTGTTTCGATAATGTTATATACATTCTTATTTATTTTTATACCTAAATCAAAGGCTACTTATGATAGCAAATTCAAAAAATATCCCGGTTATGAACAATTGATAAAAAAAATACAAGAAGAATATCCAAATTGGAAGTTTGAAATTTTGGAAACAGGATTAAATTGGAATGATGTTTTAAAAAATGAAACTACTGCTTTACATGGTAGAAGTTTAACATCAAAAAATAAGAGCGAATGGAAATGTTCTTGTGGTAAAGAACCAGAGCCGGGTTGGTATTGTGCTTCAGAACAAGCTGTAGCGTATTATATGGATCCAAGAAATTCTTTATTTATAGATTATTTATTTCAATTTGAAAAATTGGCATTTGATAGTTCTACACAGAATGTAGCAGGAGTTGAAGCTATAATATCTGATTGTAATTATTTACAAGGAAAAATAAAATATTATGATAGAGAAAAGAAAAAGGAAGTTACACTTAATAAAACTTATGCAGAGGCAATATTAGAAGCAGGTAAGAAAAATAATATAAGTCCATATCATATTGCTTCTAGAATTAGGCAAGAACAAGGAACAGGAGCTGGAAGTGAAATTTCTTCTGGTACATGGGGAAAATATGATGGAAAATATAAGGGATATTATAATTATTTTAATATAAGAGCAACTGGAGAAACAGAAGATGAAATAATAAAAAATGCATTAGAATATGCTAAAAAACAAGGTTGGACAGATCCTGTAAAAGCTATTGAGGGAGGAGCCAAATTTATAGCAGAAGATTATATAGAATGTGGGCAAGATACACTATATTTACAAAAATATGATGTTGATGATAGTGATGGAAGTTTATATATATGTCAATATATGACTAATATTGCAGCACCAAAGAATGAAGCAGAATCAATAAGAGAAGCATACAGGAGAATGGGATTACTAGATAAAAACTCATCTTTTACTTTTAAAATCCCTGTATATAAAGAGATGCCAGAAGAAAGAGCGCCTCTTCCAGGAGACAGTAAATTAGTTACTCAAAACATAGAAATAACAGAAAATAATGTTACTGTAAGAAAAGGAAAAGGAACAAATTATTCGATTGTTACAACATTAAATAAGGGAAATAAAATACTTAGAATAGAGATGGCAGACCAAAAGAGTGCTGATGGAAGATATTGGGATAAAATTTGCTTAAATAATGGCGATAAAGGTTATATATCTCGAGAATATTTAAAACAATTAAATGATATAACAAATTGTAATGAAAAATATGTAGTAACAGATTATACTAATTTTAGAAATGGACCAGGGATTTATGGAACAGTAATTTTAAAATTATTAACTCCAGGACAAGAATTGACAGTTATTGAAAAAGGAGTATATAACAAAGTAAATGGAGAAGATTGGTATAGGGTAAAACTTTCTGATGGGCAACAAGGATATGTTGGTTCAGGATATATAGAAAAATTAGAGGATACAAGTAAGTATGAACAAATAGAAGTTGTAACTAGTGATGGAGTGTATGTAAGGGAAAAACCAACAACTACTGCTAATATATTAACAGCACTTTCTAAGGGAACAATACTTACAAGAGTAGAAAAAGATGTTTCTACAGCTAATGATTATATTTGGGATAAAGTAACAACTAAAGATGGAATTTCGGGTTATATAGCAAGATGTAAAAAAGGTTCAAACGAATTATGGATAAAGCCAGTTAAAGGAGAACCAGAGAAACCAACAACTAGTAGTGAAAAATTTAAAATTAGTGGTTCAAATTTTGTTTGTGTTCCAAATACTACAGTTGCAGACATAAAGAAAAAAGATTCTAAAACAACTGTAAAAAATGGAGATAAAACAATTTCTAGTGGAAATGTAGGTACTGGATATAAAGTGACATATAATAGCAAGTCTTATACTATAATAGTATTGGGTGATTTAAATGGAGATGGAAAAGTAAATACAGGTGATACGTTAATAATAAGCCAACATATTGGAAAATTGAAAATTATAAAAAATAACAATTATTTAAAGGCGGCTGATGTGAATAGAGATGATAAAATAAACACAGGAGATTCATTGGCAATGAGACAACATGTTGGCAAAGTGAAGAATATAGAGTTAAAATAGGAGAGAAATAAAATGGTTAAAAAAATTAAATATATAATAATTACATTTGTTCTTAGTTTACTAATACTATTAGTAACGAATATTAAATCTGATGCTGCTTCTACATCTGTTAGCATTAATTCTAAAGAAGTAAATGTAGGAGATACAGTAACAGTTACAGTATCGGTAAATGCAGCTCAATGGAAATTAGAGTTGACTGCTAATGGAAAAAGTATAAATTCGTGGATTGAGACAGTTAATTATGAAAGTAATCTTTCAAAGAAATTTACTACTAGTTATAAGGCAAGTAGCAAAGGAATTGTTAATTTTGAGTTAAAAGGAGATATTACTGATTTTGACCAAACTAATACAGAAATAAACAAGTCAGTAAGTTTAACAGTAAAAGAAAAAGCTTCTTCTGGAGGAAGCAGTGGAGGTTCATCAGAAACTAATAAACCAACAGAAGAAAAACCTGAAGAAAAGGTAACTTTTTCTTCAGTAAATGAAACAGTATATGCAAAAACAAGTGCAAATGTAAGATCAAGTTATTCTACAAATTCAAATATAATTGGTGGACTTAATAAAGGTCAAAGTGTTACAAGAACAGGTATTGGAGACAATGGATGGAGTAGAATTAATTATAATGGTTCAACTGCGTATGTTTCAAGTGACTTATTAACTAAAACAAAACCAAAGGTAGAAGAAAATGATGACAAAGATAAAAACAAAGAAGATAATAAAGATAAAGAGGACGAAAAATCAACAAATAAAAATCTTAGTAGTTTAAAAGTTACACCATCTACTTTAAATCCTAAATTTAATGTAGATACCACACAATATACAATGACTGTAGGAGAAAATATAGACAAATTAAATATTGAAGCAATAGCAGAAGATAAAAAAGCAAAAGTAGAAATTACAGGAAATGAAAATTTAAAATTAGGAGATAATATTATAAAAATAGCTGTTACAGCAGAAGATGGAACTATTAGAACATATATTATCACTGTAACTAAAGAAGAAACAGTTCAGTTGGGATTATCAGAATTATTAATAGAAGGAATGACACTAACACCAGAATTTTCAACAGGAGTTTATGAATATACAGTAAGTTCTGACAATAAAGAATTAAAAGAACTTAACATCACGGCAAAACCAAGTGAAAAAGATGCTAAAATAGAAATAATAGGAAATTCTAATTTTAAAGAAGGAGAAAATGTAATAACAATATTAGTTTCAAAAGGAGAAGAAACTGTAACATATCAAATAAAATTAGATATAAAAAATGCATCAATTGTAGAAAAAACTGAAGAAAATAACAATATAATATATTATGTGGGTGGAGCTATATTAGCAGTTATTTTATTAATAATTATAATAGTTGTTGTAAAGAAAAGAAAATCAGAAACTAGAAATGAAGAAGATGACAATTTTACTTATTATTCACAAATAAAGACTAATACTCAAGAGTCAAAAGAAGATGTAAAAGAAGAATTAGATAATAAAATTAATGATAACAACACAGAAAATTTTAAATTTGAAGATGATGAAACACCGAAAAAGAAAAAAGGAAAACATTTTTAAAGTTTAATAAAAATAAGCTAAAATAAAAAAGTTGCTTTGAATAAAATAATATGTTCAAGGCAACTTATTTTTGAAAAAAAATATTGTATTTTTTGAATTTATTGATATAATATATAAAAGTAAATTAAGGGAGGTTTTTATGTTAAAGAAAGTTGCAATACTTGCTAATGGTGGAGATGTTTCGGGATTTAATGCTGTAATTAGAGCAATTATAAAAACAGCAGAAAATAATAATGTGGAATGTTATGGATTTATAGATGGATATAGAGGTTTATTAAATAATGATATAATAAAATTATGTACAAGTGCTAATGGAAATGCAATAGGAATACTTCCAAAAGGAGGTTCAATTATAGGTTCATCTACAAATGCTAATGTTTTTAATTATCCTGTAGAAGAAAATGGTAAAATAGTTTATAAAGATTTATCTGATAAATGTATAGAAAACATCAAAAAAAATGAAATTGATTGTTTGTTTACTTTAGGAGGAGATGGAACACAAAAATCTGCAAGAGATTTCTCTTTAAAAGGAATTAATGTTATTGGAGTTCCAAAAACAATAGATAATGATGTTGCTTGTACAGAAATTACATTTGGATATAATACTGCAGTTTCTGTTGCAGCAGATGCATTAGATAGACTTCATACAACAGGAGAAACACACCATAGAATTATGGTATTAGAAGTAATGGGAAGATATGCAGGTTGGATAGCGTTAGAGTCTGCAATTGCTGGAGGAGCAGATGTGGCTTTAATTCCCGAAATACCTTATGATATAAATAAAGCTGCTGAAAAGATTTTAAATAGAAAAGCATTGGGAAAAGAATTCAGTGTAGTTGTTGTAGCAGAAGGAGCTATACCTATAAATGGTAGTATATCAATAAGCAGTGTAAGAAATAATGGCAATGGTGTAGATAATAACAAATTAGGAGGAGCAGGAGAAAAAGTTGCACAACAGTTGCAAGAATTAACTGGCTTAGAAGCAAGATGTACAGTATTGGGATATATGCAAAGGGGAGGAACACCAACTGCTTATGATAGAGTGCTATCAACGAAATATGGAGCAAAGGCTATGCAATTAGCATTAGAAGGAAAATTTAATACTCTAGCTGTAATAAGAAATGGTATATTAGATAGTGTGCCTTTAGAAGAAGTTGTTGGAGAAAATAAAGTGATAGGTGCAGTTTCTGGAAATACTCCTGAAAGCAATTTAAAAAGAGTGGATATGGATAATGATTTAGTAAAAACAGCAAGAAGTATAGGAATTAATTTAGGAGATTAAGAAAGAGTGATTTTTGAATGATAGATTATAAAGAAATAATAGCAAAAAAAATAAACAATATAGTAAATTTGGAAGAAAAAAACATATATAATTATTTAGAAATTCCACCTAAACAAGATATGGGGGATTATGCTTTTCCATGTTTTGTTTTATCAAAGGAATTAAAAAAAGCTCCACAAATGATTGCAGAAGAAATAAAAAATAAGATAGATATAGATGAAAACATATCAGAAATAAAGGTTGTAGGAGGATATCTAAACTTTTATTTAAATAAAGAGTATTTTATAAAGAATGTATTAAATGAAATTTCAGAAAAAAAAGAAAATTATGGCTCAAGTAATATTGGAAATGGAAAGAATATAGTTATTGATTATTCATCACCTAATATTGCTAAGCCATTCCATATAGGACATTTACGCTCAACTGTCATAGGAAATAGCATATATAAAATATATAAATTTTTAGGTTATAATTGTATAGGAATAAATCATATTGGAGATTGGGGAACGCAATTTGGAAAATTAATAGAAGGCTATAAGAGATGGGGAAATGAATACAATATAGAAGAAAAACCAATTGATGAATTAACTAAAATTTATATAAGAATAAATAATTTATGTAAAGAAGATGAAAATGTACTAGAAAATTGCAGAAATAATTTTAAAAAACTAGAAGATGGCGATGAATATTGTGTTACATTATGGAAAAAATTTAAAGAATTAAGTCTAAAAGAATTTGAAAGAATATATAATTTATTAGATGTTAAATTTGATTCTTACAATGGAGAGGCATTTTATTCAGATAAAATGCAGGAAGTAGTAGATATATTAGAAAGAAAAGGGCTATTAGTTGAATCAGAAGGAGCTAAAGTAGTAGATCTTTCTAAACAAGAAATGATTCCTTGTATTATAAAAAAATCAAATAATTCGACTACGTATGCTACTAGAGATTTAGCAGCTATAATGTATAGGGTTAGAGAATATGATTTTGATAAAGCTATATATTTAACTTCTTATGAACAAATATTACACTTTAAACAAATATTTGAAGTTGCTAAAATGTTAGATTTAGAAGAAAAATATACAAATAATTTGGTTCATGCACCTTTTGGAATGGTTCAATTAAAAACTGGTAAAATGTCAACAAGAGAAGGGACAATAGTAAAATTAGAAGATTTACTTAATGAGTCTATTGCAAGAGTAAAAACTATTATAGAAAATAAAAATCCAAATTTGGAAAATAAAGAAGAAATAGCAAAACAGGTAGGAATAGGTGCAGTGATTTTTAATGATTTATACAATAATAGAATTAAAGATGAAGTATTTGATTGGGATATAATGTTAAACTTTAATGGAGAAACAGGCCCATATATGCAATATATTTATGTAAGAGCAAAAAGTATAATAGAAAAAGCAGGTTATATACCAACAATAGATCAAATAGATTGTACTTTATTAGAAGATAAAAAATCTTATGAAATTATAAAACTTATTTACTCATTTCAAGAAACTATTATTCAAGCAGCAGAAAAATATGAACCATACATAATAGCAAGATATTTAATTGGGTTAGCTCAAAGTTTTAGTACATTCTACAATGAAAATAAAATTTTGGGTGAAGAAAAGAAAGTACAAGATACGCGTTTATATTTAACTTATGCAGTTGAAAATATTCTAAAAACTGGTGCTAGTTTATTAGGAATTAAAATGCCAGATAGGATGTAAGAGAGGTTATATATGGAAACAGTAGAAGACAAACTAACAAATGAAAATGGAAAAGAAGTAAAAAATGAAAAAAAAGAAATTAATAAAAAAGAGTTTACAATATTTGGTTTTACTATTACTAAAATTTTAGCATATTTTATAATTTATAGTGTTATAGGATTTATTATAGAAACAGCTTTTGGCTTATTAACTAAGGGAGTAGTTGAAAGTAGGAAGAGTTTTCTATATGGACCATTTTGTGGAATATATGGTTTGGGTGCTGTAGTAATGATAATAGGACTACAAAAATTCAAAAAAAATAATTATACTTTATTTATTGGTGGATTTATTATTGGCTCTATAGTAGAATATATTATTAGTTTAATAGGGGAAATTGTCTTTCATATTAAATGGTGGGATTATTCTACTATGCCGTTTAATATTAATGGAAGAATTTGTGTATGGTTTTCATTCTTTTGGGGTGCACTTGCAATTTATCTTATGACACATATACATCCTAAAATAGACAACTTTTTAAATAAATTTTCTCCGAAGAATTTAAAAATTATTACAATAATATTAACAATCTTAATTTTTATAGATTTTTTAGCAACAGGTTTTGCATTGAAAATGTTTTTTGTTAGATTAGTTAATAATTATGACTTAGAACTAGCAAATGTAGAAAGGTATATAGACGAATATAATGAATTATATAAAAATCCAACAATAAAAAATATTGTTGATACTTTTTGGCATGATGAAAAAATGCTTAAAACATTTCCAAATATAAAGGTTACCAAGAAAGATGGAAGTATTTTATGGGTTTGTGATTTACTAAAAGATATTCAACCATATTATTTTAGGCTATTTACTCCTAAGACATAAAAGTAATTGACAAAATGAAAATATAGAATATAATATATACAAAAATAAAATTTTCTTAAGGGGGGAATTATATGAGAAGGTATTTTGGAACAGATGGAATAAGAAGAATAGCAAATACTGAACTTTCACCAGAATTAGTATATAAAGTAGCAAAAGCGGGAGCTTATGTGTTGTCTAAACATTGTAATCATACACCTACAATATTGATAGGAAGAGACACAAGAATTTCAGGTACACTTATTGAAAGTGCGATGGTAGCAGGATTTTTAAGTTATGGAGCAAATGTAAAAATATTAGGAATAATTCCTACACCAGGTGTTGCATATTTAACTAAAAAACTAAAAGCAGATGCAAGTGTTGTGATTTCAGCATCACATAATACTTATGAATTTAATGGTGTTAAGTATTTTAGCAATAAAGGCATGAAAATACCAGATGATATTGAAGAAGAAATAGAAGAAATAATGGATTCAGATAAATTAACAGATTTTACAGCAGTAAAAGATAAGATTGGTGTATCAGAAATAAGAACAGATTTATTAGATGAATACTTATATTTCTTTAGAAAAAATTTTGAAGAAGATTTTGAAATATATGATAAAACAAATTTTGTAGTAGCAATAGATACTGCAAATGGTGCAACTTCTGTAGTAGCAGAGAAAGTTTTTACTGCATTAGGAATTAAACATTACATATTAAATAATACTCCAAATGGAATAAATATAAATGATAATTGTGGTTCAACACATTTAGATGTATTAAAGAAATATGTAATTGAGAATAAATGTAATTTAGGAATAGCTTATGATGGTGATGGAGATAGATGTTTAGCAGTCGACGAAAAAGGAAATGAAATAGATGGCGATAAATTAATAGCAGTAATTTCTAACTATTTAAAAGAAAAAGGAAAATTAGCCAACAATACTATTGTTTCAACAGTTATGAGCAATTTAGGACTAAGAAAATATGCAGAAAATAATGATATAAATATAGTTCAAACTAAAGTTGGAGATAGATATGTTCTTGAGGAAATGCTAAAAAATGGATACAATGTGGGAGGAGAACAATCAGGACATGTAATTTTCTTGGATTATAATCCTACTGGTGATGGAATTCTTACATCTTTAATGTTTTTAAAAGTAATGTTAGAAAAGAAAGAAAAAGCATCAGAACTTTGTAAAATTATGAAAGCGTATCCACAAGTTTTAGTAAATGCTAAAGTTAATAATTGCAACAAAGAAAAATATAAAGAAGATAAAGAAATAAAAGCAAAAATAGAAGAATTAGAAAAAGAATTTTCAAACAATGGTAGAGTTTTGATAAGACCTTCTGGAACAGAACCTTTAATAAGAGTAATGATAGAGGGAGAAGATCAAGAATATATACAAACAAAAGCAGAAGAACTTGCAAAATTTATTGAAAAAAAATTGAGTTAGTTAGGGGGGAAAAGAGATGCCAATGATAAATTTCACAAATCCAATTACTGTGTTTTTAGGAATAGTATTATTTATTTTAATCCTTTTTTTAGGAAAAGAAACTAAAAAAAGTTCTTTAATAGCAATAATGTTATTTGTTTTTATATTAATATTAATAGGGCATACATTAGAATATGGGATAATAGCAAACAAAACACAAGAGATATATTATGGTCTTGTAAAATCAATAATGTTTGACTTTGCATTTATATTTGTATCATTTATTTCATACTTATGGATTGATGATATGGAAGCAAAATTAAAAAAGAAAAAAAGTATTGATAACAGTTTAGAATGGTTTTGGAAAAAAGTGTAGCAAATTTTAAATTGAAAGGAGAATTTATGAGCACAGGAAAATATTATATTACGACTCCTATTTATTATCCAAGTGGAAAATTCCATATAGGAACGGCATATACTACTGTATTAGCCGATACAATTAAAAAATATAAAAAATCTAGAGGATATGAAGTTAGATTACTTACTGGAGTAGACGAACATGGTCAAAAAATAGAAACTATAGCGAAAGCAAAAAATACAACACCACAAGAATATGTTGATAGAATGGCAGAAGAAGCAAAAAAACTATGGAAATTGATGCAAATAGATTATGATGACTTTTTTAGAACAACTAATCCTAATCATGAAAAAGTAGTAGCAGAGATATTTGATAAATTAATGAAACAAGGTGATATATATAAGTCAGAATATGAAGGATGGTATTGTATGCCTTGTGAAACTTATTTTACAGAAACACAATTAGTAGATGGAAAATGTCCTGATTGTGGTAGGGAAGTTTCAAAAATGAAAGAAGAAGCATATTTTTTTAATATGAAAAAATATGCTGATAGACTTATAAAATATTATGAAGAAAATCCAGATTTTATAACACCAGAATCTAGAAAAAATGAATTAATGAATAACTTTTTAAAACCTGGATTAGAAGATTTATGTATTACACGTACTAGTTTTGATTGGGGAGTTAAAGTAAAAAAAGATCCAAAACATGTAATATATGTCTGGTTAGATGCATTAACAAATTATATTACATCATTGGGATATATGACAGATGATGATACATTAATGAAAAAGTTTTGGCCTGCAGATTTACAAATAGTAGGAAAAGACATTATAAGATTTCATGGTATCTACTGGCCAATATTTTTAATGGCATTAAACTTACCATTACCAAAACAAATATATGCACATGGATTTATAATGATGAAAGATGGAAGAATGTCTAAATCTAAAGGAAACGTTATATATCCTGAAATTTTAGCAGAAAGATATGGATTAGATGCAACAAGATATTATTTACTTAGAGAATTACCTTATGGGCAAGATGGAACATTTTCACCAGAGAGTTTTGTAGAAAGATTTAATTATGATTTATGTAATGATTTAGGAAATTTATTAAATAGAACCATTGGAATGATTAATAAGTATTGTAATGGTATAATTCCAAAATATAATGGAATAAAAAATAGTGTAGATAAGGAACTAGAAGAATATACATTAAATCAAATTAAAGTTATAGAAGGGCAAATAGATTCTGTTCATATAGCAAATGCCTTGGCTGAAATTTGGAATTTAATTTCAAGAACTAATAAATATGTAGATGAAACAGCACCATGGGTGTTAGCTAAATCTAATAATAACGAAGATAAGGAAAAGCTAGATTCTGTTATGTATCATTTAGCGGAAAGTCTTAGAAAAATTGCTATATTATTAAATCCTTTTATAACACATACAAGTAATAAAATATATAATCAACTTGGAATAGTTGATGAAAATTTAAAAACATGGACAAGTTTAGAAAAGTATGATTTAATAAATGAAAATACCAAAGTTGTTGAAAAAGGAGAGCCTTTATTTTTGAGGCTTGATGCAGAAACAGAAATTGAATATATAAAAAGTCAAATGAAATAAATAAAAGGAAAGTAATTTAAAATGGGAAAATTATTTGTAATAGATGGAACAGATGGTAGTGGAAAACAAACACAAATGCAAGAATTAAAAAATAAGTTGCTTACAGATAAAATAGAATTTAAAGAAGTTAGTTTTCCTAATTATGATAGTCCATCATCTAGTTTAGTAAAAATGTATTTATCTGGCGAATTTGGAGATAATGCAAAAATGATTAGTCCTTATATAGCATCAACATTTTATGCTGTAGATAGGTATGCTACTTATATTAAAGATTTGAAAAAATATTATGAAAGTGGTGGTATTATATTAGCAGATAGATATACTACTGCTAATATGGTACATCAAGCAGGGAAAATAGATAATGAAAAAGAAAGAGAAGAGTTTTTAGATTGGTTATGGGACTATGAATTTAATTTATACAAGCTTCCTGTACCAACAAAAGTTTTTTTCTTAAAGATGCCACCAGATGTTGCAATAGATTTGATAAAAGACAGAGAAAACAAATTTACTCATAATGCAAAAAAAGATATTCATGAAAAAGATAAAAACCATATATTGGATAGTTATAATGCAGCTTGTAGTGTAGCTAAAAAATATAATTGGTATGAAGTGGAATGTGTGAATAATGGAGCAATAAGAACTATAGAAGATATATCTAATGAGATATATTCAGAAGTAAAAAAATATATTTAAAATAGATTTTAACTTCTAAAAAAGGAGTTTAAATATAAAATTATAAGGAGGTTCTTTATGAGTCACAAATATGTTTACTTATTTAAAGAAGGAAATGCTAGCATGCGTGAATTGCTAGGCGGAAAGGGTGCTAACTTAGCAGAAATGACTAACTTAGGTTTGCCAATTCCACAAGGTTTTACAGTTACAACAGAGGCGTGCACAAAATATTACGAAGATGGAGAAGTTATCTCTAAAGAGATAGAAGATCAAATATTTGAAGCTTTATCTAAATTAGAAGAAATTTCTGGTAAGAAGTTCGGAGATAAAGAAAATCCATTGTTAGTATCTGTTCGTTCAGGAGCTAGAGCATCTATGCCAGGTATGATGGATACAATACTAAATTTAGGCTTAAATGATGAAGTGGCTAAAAGTATAGCAACAAAGAATGAAAGATTTGCTTATGATAGTTATAGAAGATTTATTCAAATGTTTAGTGATGTTGTTATGGAAATACCAAAACCACTATTTGAAAAAGAAATAGATATAATGAAAGATAAGAAAGGTGTTAAACTAGATACAGAGTTAACAGCAGAAGACTTAAAAGAATTAGTAACTATATTTAAAGGAATATACTTAAAAGAACATGGAAGTGAATTCCCATCAAATCCGACAGAACAACTAAAAGAAGCTGTGAAAGCAGTATTTAGATCATGGAATAATCCAAGAGCTATAACATATAGAAGATTAAATGATATTCCAGGAGACTGGGGTACTGCAGTTAATGTTCAAGAAATGGTATTTGGAAATATGGGAGATGATTGCGGAACAGGTGTTGCGTTTACTCGTAATCCTGCAACTGGTGAAAACAAATTATTTGGAGAATATTTAATGAATGCTCAAGGAGAAGATGTAGTAGCAGGAATTAGAACACCAGAACCTATTGCTAAACTAGAACAAACAAATAAAAAAGCATTTGATGATTTTGTAATGTTTGCAAATAAATTAGAAAAACATTATAAAGATATGCAAGATATGGAATTTACAATTGAAAGAGGAAAATTATTTTTCTTACAAACGAGAAATGGAAAAAGAACAGCTAATGCAGCTTTAAAAATTGCAGTTGATTTAGTAAACGAAGGTATGATTACAGAAAAAGAGGCAGTTTTAAGAGTTGAACCAAACCAATTAGATCAATTATTACATCCAAACTTTGATAGTGCTAAACTAAAAGCTGCAAAGCCAGTTGCAAAAGGATTAGCAGCATCTCCAGGAGCTGCTACAGGAAAAGTAATATTTACAGCAGATAGAGCAGTAGAAATGCATGAAGCAGGAGAAAAAAATCTAATTTTAGTTAGATTAGAAACATCACCAGAAGATATTGATGGTATGAATGTGTGCCATGGTATATTAACTGTTCGTGGTGGTATGACATCACATGCTGCTGTTGTTGCTCGTGGTATGGGAACATGTTGTGTAGCTGGATGTGGAGAGCTAGTAGTTAATGAAGAGGAAAAATACTTTGTAGATCCACAAGGAAATAAATATTATGAAGGAGATTATATTTCTTTAGATGGTTCAACAGGAAATGTATATGGAGAAAAAATTGATACTGTTGATGCTTCTGTTTCAGGAGATTTTGCTAAATTAATGGGTTGGGCAGATCAATATAGACAAATGGAAGTTAGAACAAATGCTGATACACCAAAGGATGCAGAAGTTGCATATAAATTTGGTGCACAAGGAATTGGTTTATGTAGAACAGAGCACATGTTTTTTGCACCAGATAGAATAGCTGCAATTAGAGAAATGATAGTTTCTAAAACTCCAGAACAAAGAGCAAAAGCATTAGAAAAAATACTTCCAATGCAAAGAGGAGATTTTGAAGGTCTATTTAGAACAATGCAAGGATACCCAGTAACCATAAGATTATTAGATCCACCTTTACATGAGTTCGTTCCTCATAATGATGAAGACATAGAAGCATTAGCAAAAGAAATGGGAATGACATTTGAAGAGTTAAAAAATGTAGTTGAAAGTTTACATGAATTTAATCCAATGATGGGACACAGAGGATGCCGTTTAGATGTTACTTATCCAGAAATAGGAGAAATGCAAGCTAGAGCAATAATACAAGCTGCAATAAATGTAAATAAAGAAGGTATGAATATTGTTCCAGAAATAATGATACCTCTTGTAGGTGAAGTAAAAGAATTAAAATATGTAAAAGATGTAATAGTAAAAGCAGCGGAAGATGAAATAAAAAAAGCAGGTGTAAATTTAAAATATAAAGTTGGAACAATGATTGAAATTCCAAGAGCTGCATTAACAGCTGACGAAATTGCAAAAGAAGCTGAATTTTTCTCATTTGGTACAAATGATTTAACTCAAATGACATTTGGATTTAGCCGTGATGATGCTGGTAAATTCTTAAATTCATATTATGATAAGAAAATATATGAATCAGATCCATTTGCTAAATTAGATCAAAAAGGTGTTGGTAAATTAGTAAAAATGGCAGTTGATTTAGGAAAACAAACTAGACCAGATATTCACTTAGGAATATGTGGAGAGCATGGAGGAAATCCACCAACAGTAGAATTTTGCCATAATATAGGATTAACTTACGTATCTTGTTCACCATTTAGAGTGCCAATTGCAAGATTAGCAGCAGCACAAGCAGCAATAAAAAATCCAAGATAGATATATATAACAAATATAATAAATTAAAAAGTGTCAAAATTTATAAATTTTGACACTTTTTATAGTCTAAAAATCAGACAGAGGATTGCTTTGCACTGCATTACGAACTTGTTCATTACTAACGTGGGTATAAATTTCTGTTGTTGAAATACTTTCATGCCCTAATAATTCTTGCAAAGCTCTTATATCTACATTTCCATATTGATACATTAATGTTGCAGCTGTATGTCTTAATTTATGTACAGAGTATTTATTAACATCAAGACCAGCTTTTAATAATTCTTGTTTTACTATATATTGTACTGTTCTGTTACTGATTCTTTCCTTTCTTTCACTTAAAAATAAAGCATCACGAGAATCAATTTTAACACCTTCATTTGGACGCACTAATAACAGATCATTAATAGCCTTCATACAAGCTTTATTTAAGTAAATAGTACGTTCTTTGTTTCCCTTACCGATAACTGTAAGTTTTTCTTCGGAAAAATTTATATCTTTAATATTTATTCCTACAAGTTCTGATAAACGCATACCACAATTTAAAAATAAAGTAATAATAGCATAATCTCTTTCTTTATTTCGCTCACTATCATTAACAATATTTAATAATTTTTTACTTTCTTCTAATGATAAGTATTTAGGAATCCTTTTATCTAATTTAGGTGTTTCTAAATCTTGAGCTGGATTATTTTCTAACATCTTTGTTTTTTGGGTTAAATATTTAAAAAGCATACGTATACTTGCTACTTTTCTCGCTCTAGTAGCAGGTTTACTATTAAAAGTATTTTTTAAATAAAACAAAAAACCATGTATATCGTCTAATGTAACTTTTTTTATATCATTAATTGTCATATTACTTATATTGATATTCTTAATTTCTTTTTCATC
>CAUWNG010000040.1:0-17761 GCA_963560005.1 uncultured Clostridia bacterium | reverse complement strand
ACAAAATAAAGGAAGGACTAAAGAAGGAAGGCTAAAAAAATGGACCATAATATTTGGAATATTATTTGTGGTTTTAGCTGTAGTACTAGGAATATTATATGTTATGTAGGTAAATGGCATCCTTTTTATAGGATGCTATTTTTTAAAGGAGAGTATATGAAATTAGAAGAATATCAAGGTATATTTAGAGGAAATGAGAAAGGGTTTGGATTTGTAAGAATAGAAGGACAGGAAAATGAAATATATATATCTAGGGCAAATACAAAAGATGCAATAGATGGAGATGAAGTAATTGTAAAAATATTGAAAAAAGAAGGAAAAGAAAAACACAAGGAAGGTAAGATTATTAAAGTTATAAAACATAATTTAGATACAATAGTTGGTACATTTAAAAAGAGCAAAAATTTTGGGTTTGTAATTCCAGATAATAGAAAAATGAATACAGATATATATATTTCAAAAAAGAATATAAAAAAAGTAAAAAACAATCAAAAAGTGGTTGTAAAAATTACAAAGTTTCCACAAGGAAATAAAAGTGCAGAAGGTAAAATAGTAGAGAGTCTAGGTCATATAGATGAAGCTGGTGTAGATATATTATCTTTAGTAAAAGAATATGATTTACCTTATGAATTTCCAAAATCTGTTTTAGAAGAAGCAAAAACAATTAATAAACTAATAGATAAAAAAGATATTCCACATAGATTAGATTTAAGAAAAAAAGAAATTTTTACTATAGATGGTGAGGATGCAAAAGATTTAGATGATGCAATATATGTAGAGAAAACAAATCAGGGAAACTACATATTAGGTGTACATATTGCTGATGTGAGTTACTATGTAAAAGAAGGTTCTATGTTAGATAAAGAAGCAATAATTAGAGGGACAAGCATTTATATGATGGATAGAGTGATACCAATGCTTCCTAAAGAATTATCTAATGGTATTTGTAGCTTAAATCAAGGAGAAGAAAGATTTGCTATTTCATGCATAATGGAAATAAACAATGAAGGAATTGTAATATCATCTGATATTAAAAAAAGTATAATAAAAGTAACAAAAAGAATGAGTTATACAGATATATATAAAATACTAGAAGAAAAAGATAAAAAAACAATAGAGGAAAATAAAAAGTATATAGAACATTTTAAAAGAATGGACGAACTAGCTAAAATATTAAAGAAAAGAAGAGAAAAAGCTGGAAGTTTAAATTTAGATATACCAGAAAGTAAGATTATATTAAATGAAAATGGAGTTGCAATTGATGTAAAAAAATATGAAATTAACTTTGCAAACGAAATAATAGAACAATTTATGCTAACAGCAAATGAAACAATAGCAGAAAAATTTTATTGGTTAAATGCACCATTTATATATAGAGTTCATGAAAATCCAGATATGGAAAAAATAACAGAATTAAATAAATTTTTATTTAATTTAGGTTATAAAATAAAAATAAATAAAGATAATATTTATCCAAAATCTTTTGCAGAAGTATTAGAGAAATCAAAAGGAACTCCAGAAGAAAGGGTTGTATCCAATTTAATATTAAGAACATTAAAAGTGGCAAGGTATGAAAATGAAAATAAAGGTCACTTTGGAATAGCAAGTAAATATTATTGCCATTTTACATCTCCAATAAGGAGGTATCCAGATTTATTTATTCATAGAATAATATCTGAATATTTAGAAAAAGGATATAATCTAAAAGAAAGGGAAATAAAGAAATATAAAGAACAGTCAAAGAAATATGCAGAAATGTCATCAGAAAGAGAAAAAATAGCACAAAAGGTAGAAAGAGAAGCAGAAGATATTAAAAAAGCAGAATATATGAAAAATAAAGTCGGAAAAATATATGAAGGAATAATTTCTAGTATAACTTCTTTTGGAGTATATGTTGAATTGGAAAATACTGTTGAGGGACTAATTAGATTTGATGATTTAGGAAATGAATATTTTATATATGATGAAAACAGAAAAACACTTATGGGAGAACGTAGCAAGAAAATTTATAAAATAGGAGATAAAATAAATATAAAAGTAAAATATGCAAGTAAAGAAACCAGAAGAATAGACTTTGAGCAGGTTTAAAATTAAATATAAGCCCCATATTAATGTGGGGCTTATATTTAATCTACATTAGAATATATTCCAGGTTTTTTATTAATTATAAATTCAGCAGCTTTTATTGCACCTTCAGCAAATATCTCTCTTGAATATGAAGTGTGTTTAACTTCTAATACTTCGTTATCTTTAAAGAAATATACACTATGTTCTCCTATAATATTTCCACCCCTTATACTAGAAAAGCCAATTTCATTAGAATTTCTTTTTTCTTTTTTACTTTGTCTATCAAAATTATAAGTATATTTATTATTATTTGCTTTATTTATAGCATTAGCTAACATTAATGCAGTACCACTTGGACTGTCTATTTTTTGATTATGATGTGTTTCAACTATTTCTATATCAGCATCATTTAGCTTTTTAGACAATTCTGAAACTACATTTGCCATTAAATTAATTTCAAAAGACATGTTAGAAGATTTAAATATTGGAATATATTTAGAATAGTCATTTATAATATTTTCTTCATCCTCTGTAAAACCAGTAGTAGCAATGACAATTGGTATATTATTTTCTTTTGCATAATCAAGCATAAATAATGTAGCTTTAGGAACGGAAAAATCAATTATAACATCAGGTTTTTCAAAAAGTTGATTTAAATCAGAAAATACTTTATAAGGAGTATTATGAGTTATTTTTCTATCAAAACCTCCTAATAAATGTAAGTTTTCTTTTTTTTCAATTAAATTTGCAACTTCCTTTCCCATTTTCCCATTAATTCCATTAACAAAAACTTTTAACATAAAAACCTCCATATAAAAAACAAAGATAGAATCATCTATCTTTATAAAATCTTGTTAGTGTTAAATAATTCTAAATACAATTAAGCTTAAGAATACATAAGCATATTTATATAATTTCTTTTTGTGTAAGTTATTTATAAAATATGTAAAAGATTCATTTAAAGCACTAAATTTATCTGCGAAAGTAATTATAAAACCTTCTTTTGTTTTAGGTAACTTTATAGTAACAGGCCACATGTGATTTAGAATAACATCTTTTTCTGTTTCATTTAAGTCGAATAATTTTAAAGAATTATGCAAAGCTTTTCGTGGATGAGAAAAAGCATGTAAATCTTTAATTTTTCTACATTTTTTTGTGGAATGTCTCCAATCATATAAAAATAAATCATGAAGCATTGCACCTCTAGTAGCAGATATATAATCTAATTTTAATTTTTTAGTTATAGTGTATGTATAGTATGCTACATTGAAACAATGTTCAAAACAAGTAGTATCATAATGATGTTTATAATTATTCATCTTTTGAACAGTTTTGTCAGAAATTATGTTATCAATGATATTCAAAAATTCAGTATAGTCTGTGTCTTTAAAAACTGTTTTATCAGTAGTTAATATATTCATATAAAAACCCTTTCATTTTCAAGTGTGTCTATTTCTATTATATCATTTTGTGAACAAAATGTGAATTAATTAATAAAAAATTAATAATAATTTTGTCTAAAAAAATCTTCCATTGCAGATTTTAGTTTGATTTTATTATTTTCTGATAATGGAGTTAATGGAAGTCTAGGTTTACCAAAATTGAAATTAACTATATTTAAAGCTTCTTTTATAGGAATAGGATTAAATTCACAAAATAATGTATTTGTTAAATTAAGGCTATCTAATTGAGCGGATGTAGCTGTTTTAGTATCACCATTTAAGTAACTTGTGACCATGTTATGTACAAATTTGGGTGCAATATTAGAAAGAACAGATATAACTCCTATTCCTCCAAGTGATAATATTGGAATAACTTGATCATCATTTCCAGAATAGATATATAGATTATCCTTACATAATGTAGCAGTTTTAGCAATTTTAGAAATATTTCCATTTGCTTCTTTTGTAGCAACAATATTATCTATTTTAGAAAGTTCTAAATAAGTTTCAGGTTCTATATTTAAACCAGTTCTACTTGGAACATTATATAAAATTATAGGAAGAGATACTTCATTAGCAATAGCTTTATAATGTTCAATCAAACCGATTTTGTGTTGCTTTGTTGTAATAAGGAGTAACAATTAATAAACCATCACAACTTACACTTTCAGCAAATTTAGATAAAGAGATAACTTCTTTTGTATTATTACCACCAGTTCCAGCTATTACAGGAATTCTTTTATCTACTTTATTAACAGTAAATTCAATAACTTGTTTTTTTTCATCCAAACTCATAGTAGATGATTCACCAGTAGTACCGCATACAATAATAGCATCAATGCCTTCGGAAATTTGAAATTCAATTAATTTTTCTAAAGATTCGAAATTAACACCATCATTTGTAAAAGGAGTAGCAATAGCAGTACCACAACCTTTAAATAAAATTTTTTTCATATATACCCTCCAATACTTTTTTTAAAATTATATGCAGTAAAAAGAAAATATATAATATACATTAAATTTTAAAATAATACATACCAAACTTTTAAAAAGTGTATATTAAACTTGTTAAAAAATGTATAATGAGTAATAAAATATATTTAAACTATTGAAAATTACATAAAAAAGTGGTAATATAGTATAGTATAATAAAAACGGTAATAAAGGACACGGTAATTATAATTTAATCTTTAGAGAGCCAAAAATACTGGTGAAATTTTGGTGGATAGAATATAGTTATTATCACCTTTAGAGTTGCTTATTTGAAATAATAGTAAGATAAGTCGTAGTTCTTGCGTTAAAAGAATAAGAGTGAAAAGATATTATGTATAAATAGAAATATATACAAAAATTTATATATTTAAAATATCTTTTAAATTAGGTGGTACCGCGGAAAATATATAAGAGCCATTTCGCCCTAAATATTAGGGGAATTGGCTCTTTTTGTTTATTATAACAAAATAATATATAATAAAAAGGAGAGATGTTAAAATGTCAGAAGAAAAAACAGATTATGGTAAAACATTAAATTTACCAAAAACAGATTTTCCAATGAGAGGAAATTTACCTGAAAATGAACCTAAGGTTCAACAAGAAGTTTTTGAAAATAGTTTGTATGAAAAAATGTTAAAAAAGAATGAGGGACATAAATCTTATGTATTACATGATGGACCTCCTTATGCAAATGGAGAGATTCATATAGGTCATGCATTAAATAAAGTATTAAAAGATACAATAGTTAGATTTAAAAATCTACAAGGATATTATACACCATACATACCTGGGTATGATACACATGGACTTCCAACAGAAAAAAGAGCTATTCAAGTATTAGGAATAAATAGAAATGAGATAAGTGTAAGTAAATTTAGAGATACTTGTCGTGATTTTGCACTACAATTTGTCGACAAACAAACAGAAGGCTTTAAAAGATTAGGAGTACTTGCAGATTGGGAAAATCCTTATATTACATTAAAACCAGAGTTTGAAGCAAGACAAATAGGCGTGTTTGGTGATATGTATAAAAAAGGTTATATATATAAAGGTTTAAAACCTGTATATTGGTGTACAGATTGTGAAACTGCTTTAGCAGAAGCAGAAATAGAATATAAAGATAGTAAAACAACATCTATATATGTAAAATTTTCTTTAAAAGATGGTAAAGGAAAAATAGATGAAAAAGATACTTATTTTGTAATTTGGACAACAACGCCTTGGACACTTCCTGGAAACATGGGTATAACAGTAGGTGGAGAATATGAGTATAGTGTAGTTGACGTAGGAAAAGAAAAATATGTAATTGCTACAGAATTAGTTGATAAAGTAATGCAATTGGCAAAAATAGAAAATTATAAAATTGTTCAAACTATAGAAGGTAAAGAATTAGAAGGTATGCTTTGTAAACATCCATTTTTAGAAAGAGATTCTAGAGTTGTATTAGGTAGTGATGATACAATAGTAGTAGAGCTAGATACTGGTACAGGAGCAGTTCATACAGCACCTGGTTATGGTAAAGAGGATTATTTATGTGGATTAAAAAATGGTTTGGATATAGTTGTAACTGTTGATGGTAAAGGAAATCAAACAGAAGGAGCAGGACCATTTGCAGGTATGAATTATGAAAAATCAAATAAAGCAATAATAGAATGGTTAGAAGAAAAAGGATATTTATTACAAAAAGAAGAATTAGTTCACTCTTATCCTCATTGTTGGAGATGTAAAAATCCAATTATATTTAGAGCTACAGACCAATGGTTTGCATCTGTAGATGGTTTTAGAAAGGAAACTTTAGAAGCTATAAAAAATGTAAAATGGGTTCCAGCATGGGGAGAAGAAAGAATTACAAGTATGGTAAAAGATAGAAATGATTGGTGTATTTCTAGACAACGTACTTGGGGTGTGCCAATACCAATTTTCTATTGTGAAGATTGTGGTAAAGAATATATTACAGATGAGAGTATAAAAAAGATACAAAAAATATTTAGAGAAAAAGGATCAAATGCATGGTTTGATTTAGAAGCAAAAGAGTTATTACCAGAAAATGCAAAATGTAATAATTGTAATTGTACACACTTTAAAAAAGAGACAGACATTATGGATGTTTGGTTTGACTCAGGTTCATCACATCAAGGGGTGTTAGTAGAAAGAGGAATAGATTATCCAGCAGATTTATACTTAGAAGGACAAGATCAATATAGAGGTTGGTTTCAATCTTCTTTATTAACAGCAATAGCAACTTCAGGAGTAGCACCATATAAAAATATACTTACACATGGATGGGTTGTTGATGGTGAAGGAAAGAAAATGTCAAAGAGTCTTGGAAATGGTATAAGTCCACAAGACATTATAAAAGAATATGGAGCAGATATTTTAAGATTATGGGTTATATCTTCAGATTTTAAATCAGATGTAAGTATTTCAAAAGATATATTAAAACAAATAAGTGAAGTATACAGAAAAATAAGAAATACAGCTAGATACATTTTAGGAAATATAAATGATTTTGATCCAAATGAGTTAGTAGAATATAAAGATTTACTAGAAATAGATAAATGGGCATTAACAAGAGTAAATAGATTAGTAAAAGAAGTAACTCAAAACTATGAAAGCTTTGATTTTCACTTGGTATATCATGATATAAATCAATTCTGTGTTACAGATATGAGTAATTTTTATTTAGACATAATAAAAGATAGATTATATACATCTAAAAAAGATGCAATGGAAAGAAAAGCTGCACAAACTACAATGTATATAATATTAGATACTTTAGTAAAATTATTAGCACCAATAATTTGTTATACAGTAGAAGAAATATGGAAATATATGCCACACAGTAAAGACGAAGAAGTTGAAAGTGTAATGTTAACAAAATGGCCAGAGGTAAAAGCAGAATATGATAATGAAGAATTATCTGAAAAATGGGAGAAAATTTTAGAATTAAAAGAATTAGTATCTAAAAAACTAGAAATTGCTAGAAATGAAAAAATAATAGGACATTCACTAAATGCAAAAGTAACTCTATTTGCAGACAAAAAAGATTATACATTTATGAAAGAGAATAAAGAACTTCTAATGAGTGTATTTATAATATCTGATTTACAAATAGAAGAAAATAATAGACAAGATGAAGAAAAAATTGGAGTAAAGGTAGAGATGGCAGAAGGAAAAAAATGTGAAAGATGTTGGATGTATTCAAAAACAGTAGGAGAAAGCGAAGAAACACCTACATTATGTCATAGATGTAGTGAAGCTATAAAATAGATGGAGGAAAAAGTGAGAATAGGTAGAATATTAAAAAACATTTTTGAACTATTATTAGTAATGTTTTTTATAATTATTTTTTGTTATATTTATTCAAAATATAATTATGGAAATTATATTAAAAGTGTAAGTGAAAGGGAGAAAACATCTTTTACAAGAGATAGTGATGTAAAATATTCTTCTTATAGTAGCTATAAATTAGAAAATACAGATTATAATGATGCAATGTTCTTCCAAACCATACAAGTTACTCCAAATACTCCATATAGAGTAACTTGTATGGTAAAAACAGATAATGTAAAAAATATAAAAGGAACTACAGGAGGAGCACATATATCTATAGCAGATACTACAGAAAGATCTATTTGTGTAAATGGAAATAATGATTGGACGAAAGTGGAATTTTTATTTAATTCTAAGAATAGAGAAAGTGTTGACATTGCTTTTAGATTAGGAGGATATAAAGAAAAAGTAACTGGAACTGCTTGGTTTTCTGATTTTAAAATAGAAAAAGGTGTAAAGGATACTAATAATGAGTGGAATTTTGCTTGTTTTATATTCAAAAATATAGATGTAAATGTAGATGTTAATGGAAAAAAAGAAAATGTAAATCTTACAATGGATTCGTCAGAAGTACAAGAAATTAAAGATAATATGGAAAGATTTGCTAATTCCTTTGAAAATATGTCAAAAGGGAAAATGAAGGTCAAATATGATACTATTGTTATAGATGAGCCAATTACTACCATATCTATAGATGCAGATAATGGATATTATGTGGATCCAAATGATGTATATGATCATATTAATGATATAGTACAAAAAAATGAATATGATCATATATATGTATCTTTGAAAATGGGAGATAAGGAAAAAGAAAATGAAATATTAATACAAGATTGGATTGGATTAGGAGGAATGGAATATTGGGGAATAGGTTTTTCTAATATAAGACTTCCAAGCGACAAAAATAATTATATATATGATCCAAGAATAAATTTATTTCCAGAAGAAGTTTTTATACATGAATTTTTGCATACATTAGAAAGAAATTCAAAAAATTATGGATACAATGTAATTGCATTACATGATAATTTGGCTTATGGATATAAAGAGCAAAAATTAATAGGATTAAAAAATTGGTATGAAGATTATATGAATTGTAATGTATTGGGAAAAAATGGAGAAAAATTGGGAATACCATTGGAGATGTTTAATTTAAAACCAGTACATAATAGTGATTTTAATTATAGTTATGAGTTAAATGAGTTTAAAGAGCCAGAAAATATAATGGATGAAATACAAAGTTTAATAGGCAGAGCAAAATTATTTTTAAGTAAATAGGAGAATAACATAAATGAAAGTTTCAGATTTTAATTATGATTTACCACAAGAGCTTATAGCTCAAGTGCCAATAAAAAATAGAGATGAATCAAGGTTAATGATATTAAATAGACAAAAAGAGACGATAGAACATAAAATATTTAAGGATATTTTAGATTATTTAGAGCCAGGAGATTGTCTAGTAAGAAATAATACAAAGGTTATTCCAGCAAGATTGTATGGGATAAAGCAAGATACTAATGCAAATGTTGAGTTTCTATTGTTGAATAGAATAGAAGGAGATATTTGGGAAGTAATGGTAAGACCAGGCAAAAAATTAAAAGCAGGTGTAAAAGTTAATTTTGGGAATGGAATTTTAAAAGCAGAAATATTGGAACAATTAGATAATGGAAATAGAAAAGTAATATTTGAATATTCTGGAATCTTTAATGAAATATTAGAACAAATTGGTTTAATGCCATTGCCACCATATATTCATGAAAAATTGCAAGAAAAGGATAGATATCAAACTGTGTATGCAAAAGATGAAGGATCGGCAGCAGCACCAACAGCAGGATTGCATTTTACAGAAGAATTGCTAGAAAAGATAAAAGAAAAGGGTATAGAAATAGCTAATGTTACACTTCATGTTGGTATAGGAACATTTAGACCAGTAAAGGTAGAAAATATAGAAGACCATGATATGCATTCAGAACATTTTTATATTAAATCAGAAGATGCAGAAAAAATAAATAAAGCAAAAAAAGAAGGACATAGAGTTATAGCTGTTGGAACAACATCATGCAGGGTTTTGGAATCAATAGCAGATGAAAAAGGGATGGTACATGAAACAGAAGGAGATACACAAATTTTTATTTATCCAGGATATAAATTTAAGTGTTTAGATGCATTAATTACAAATTTTCATTTACCAGAATCAACATTAATAATGTTAGTTTCAGCATTAGCAAATAGAGAGTTTATAATGAAAGCTTATAATGAAGCAGTAAAGGAAAAATATAGATTCTTTAGTTTTGGAGATGCTATGTTTATTATGTAAAATTATATGGGAAAGGAAAAATAAAAAATGGGGCAAGCAATTACATATCAATTATTACATGAAGATAAAACAACAGGAGCAAGAAGAGGAATAGTACATACACCATCTGGTGATATACAAACACCAGTATTTATGCCAGTAGGAACACAAGCTACAGTTAAATCAATGACACCAGAAGAATTAAAAGAAATAGGTGCACAAATTATTTTATCAAATACATATCACTTATATTTAAGACCAGGACATAAACTTGTAAAAGAAGCGGGTGGATTGCATAATTTCATGAAGTGGGATAGACCTATACTTACAGATTCAGGAGGATTTCAGGTTTTTAGTTTAGGAGCTTTAAGAAAAATTACTGAAGAAGGAGTTGAATTTAAATCACACTTAGATGGAAGCAAACATTTTTTTTCACCAGAAAGTGTTATGGAAATAGAAGAATCATTAGGTGCAGATATTATAATGTCTTTTGATGAATGTGTTGGATATCCAGCAACAAGGGAATATACAAAAAACTCAATGGAAAGAACTACTAGATGGGCAAAAAGATGTAAAAATGCACATAAAAATACAGATAAACAAGGATTATTTGGAATAATACAAGGTGGATTTTATAAAGATTTAAGAGAAAAATCAGCAAAAGATTTAATAGAGTTAGATTTACCAGGTTATGCTATTGGAGGTATAAGTGTAGGAGAACCAAAGGAAGAATTTTTAGATATACTAAGGTATACTGCACCATTAATGCCTAAAGATAAACCAAGATATTTAATGGGAGTAGGTACACCTGATTACTTAATAGAAGCAGCAATTGCGGGTATAGATATGTGTGATTGTGTTCTTCCAACTAGAATAGCAAGAAATGGAACAGCTATGACATGGAATGGAAAAGTAGTAGTAAGGAATGCAAGCTATGAAAGAGATTTTTCACCATTAGATTCAGAATGTGATTGTTATACATGTAGAAATTATACGAGAGCATATATAAGGCATTTAGTAAAAGCAAACGAAATATTAGCTGTTCGTTTATTATCAATTCATAATTTATATTTCTTGACTAAATTAATGGAAAGAGTTAGAATAGAAATAGAGAATGATAATCTTGCAAAATTTAGAGATGAATTCTATAAAAAATATGGTTATTAAAATTAATTCAAAGGAAAAAAGGGGGATTTGTGAATGAATCTAATTGGAGATGAAATGCAAACAGAAAAACAAAGAAAAACGAAAAGAACGATGATGATTATAATAATAGCATTAGTAATTTTACTTGTTATTGCAATAATATTAGTAGTAGCAATTTATAACTATCAAACTAAGGTATTAAAACTAAGGGTAGATAACCAAAATAAAAATATATCTGATGGATTATTTATTTTTGAAGGTGAAGATGTATATGTGCCAATAAGAGATTTTGCAAGTTATGTGGGATATTCATCTTATAATGGTGACTATAAACAATATGTAGAGGATACAACAAAATGTTATGTAGAATCTGCAAATGAGGTTGCATCTTTTTCATTAAATTCAAATAAAATTTATAAGACAATACTAGATGGAAAAAATGATTATGAATATTTTACAATAAATAAACCTGTGAAGATGATAAATGGAAAACTATGTATAAGTTTAGAAGGGTTAAAAGTGGCATTTAATTTGACTGTATCTTATGATAAAGAAAGAAATACAATTCAAGTATCTACATTGCCATATTTAGTGAGACACTATACTTCAAAATTTCAAGATCCATCTATATCTGATGATAATGCCTTATTCAGTAATAAAAAGGCTTTGTTATACGGAATGGTAGTATTAAGAAACGAAAGTAATAAATATGGAGTATATACATTAAATGGAAAAGAAGTTATAGGAGCAAAGTATGATAATATAAAATTTATGGAAAGTTCAGTAGAATTTATTGTAACAACAGGAGAAAAGAAAATGGGAATATTATCTTATGATTCAACTACAAAAATTCAACCACAATATGATGAAATAAAGCAATTGGATAAAGATTCAAATTTATATTTAGTAAAAAACAATGGAAAACAAGGTATTGTAAATAATAGAGGAGAAATTGTATTATACTTAGAATATGATCAGATAGGAGTAGATGCAAATAGATTTGCAGGTAATGATATAAAAAATCAATATTTATTATATAATAACTGTATACCAGTTAAAAAGGAACAAAAATGGGGAATATATGATATTCATGGAAGAGAACTTGTAAAAATACAATATGATGATTTAGGATGTAGTAGATCTTCTGGGAATAATGGCTCTACAAATAGTATATTGTTAATTCCAGAATACGAAGGAATTGTATTAAAAAACAATGAAATGTATGGTATAGTAAGCTCTAATGGAAAAAAAATATTATCTTGTGTTCTAGAATCTGTATATTCTGTTACTTCATCAGGACAACAAGTATATTATATGATATATAATAATCAAGTAATTAATTTGTTAGATTATTTAGATAAATATGTAAAGAAAGAAGAACTATTTAGTAATGAATCAAATACTGATACATCAAATAATAATAAAGTAGAAGAACCACAAACCAATGTGCAAAAACCAAATCAAGTAACCAATGAAACTATAGAAAATCAAGTTACAAACGAAGTAGTAAATGAAACCAATAATCAAGCAACAAATCAAGGTGGAACAGTAAACAATAATACTACAAAAAATACTACTTCAAACAATTCGAATACAGTAGCACCAAATGCTACAAATTAATAAAAGAAACCTAGTGAATAAAAACACTAGGTTTTATTTATGTTCTAAAACATTATTAGATGAATAAATATTAATAAGTTATAATATATGAAAAGATTGGAAAAATTTATGTTTTAAGAAAGGAAGTGGATTAAAATGGAGAATATCTTAAACAAAATAAAAAAGAACAAAGATCTTACAAAAGAAGAAAAAAATATAATTCGTTTAATAAAGGGTGGGATATCTAGTATAATAATATCTGTAATACTTTTATTTATATATGCAATAATATTAACATATACAGCAGTTCCAGAAAGTACAATGCCATTAGTTATAACTGTTGTTATAGGAATAAGTATATTGATAGGAAGTTCAATAAGTAGTATGAAAATAAAGAAAAATGGATTTATAAATGGAGGAGTTGTTGGGTTAATATATATGTTGTTTTTATATATATCATCAAGTATGGCATTATCTGGATTTAGTATGAACTTAAATACATTAATTTTAATAATATCAGGAATAGTAGTAGGAATGATAGGAGGAATAATAGGGGTAAATATAAAATAATGTGGACGAACAAAGACGAGGCATGAAAAGTTATTTAAAATGTTAAAATATATTAATTATGCCTCTTTTGTTCTTTATTTAAATTTTAATTATGACATAAACAATTTAAACTTGAAATTATTTTATTTATTTGATAGAATATATGAAACAGAATTTTGTATTAAAGGAGAGTTTATGTTAGATTTAAAACAAAGTGTACAATATATAAAAGGGGTTGGACCTAATAGATCAGCTTTATTAAATAAACTTGGGATTTTTACTTTGGAAGATTTAATAACATATTTCCCTAGAACATATCAAGATAGAGACAAACCAAAAAAAATAGCAGATATAGTAGATGGAGAAGAAAACTTGATAGAAGCTATTGCCCTTTCGGATGTTATAGAAAACAAAATTAGAAAAAATATGTCTATATATAAACTTATAGTAGGGGATGAAACAGGAAGATGTGTAATTACATGGTTTAATCAAAGTTATGTAAAAAAATTGTTTAGGCAAGGAGCAAAATATAAATTTTATGGAAAAGCAACTAATAAATTAGGAAGAGTTGAAATGAAATCACCTGTATTTGATGAAGATGGAAAAAATAAAAATACAGGGAAAATAGTTCCAATATATCCTCTTACATATAATCTATCTCAAAATGCTATTAGACAAGCTATTGAAAATGCATTAAAGATGGTAAATGGAAAATTAGAGGAAACAATGCCAGATTATTTAATAAAAGAATATAATTTATATAATAGAAATACTGCAATAGAACAAATACATTTTCCTAAAAATTTTGAAAATTATAAAAATGCTAGAAAAAGATTAGTATTTGAAGAACTTTTAACAGTTCAAATAGCTTTGTTAGGATTAAAAGAGCAAACAGAAAAGGAACAAGGTATAGAGTTTAATAAATCTATTAAAATGTCTGAAATAATTAATTCTTTGCCATTTAATTTAACAAAAGCTCAACTTAGAGTGTTGGAAGAAATAGATAATGATATGGAAAGTAACTTGCCAATGAATAGATTGCTACAAGGAGATGTTGGCTCTGGGAAAACAATAGTATCTATAATTGCTGCATATAAGGCTGTAAAAAGTGGATATCAAGTGGCAATAATGGTACCAACTGCAATTTTGGCAACACAGCATTTAGAAGAGTTTGAAAAAGTTTTATCTAAATTTAATATAAAATGTGAATTATTATTAGGTGGAACAAGACCAAAAAGAAGACAAGAAATTTTAGAAGAATTAAAAAATGGAGAAATAGATGTTTTAATAGGAACTCATTCATTATTAGTGGAAGATGTAGAATTTAAAAATTTAGGATTAGTTGTAACAGATGAGCAACATAGATTTGGTGTAAGGCAAAGAGGGAATATTGTAGCAAAAGGTTTAAATCCAGATGTTTTAGTAATGACTGCAACACCAATACCACGAACTCTTGCACTTATTTTATATGGAGATTTAGATATTTCAATAATAGATGAATTGCCACCAAATAGAAAAAAAATAGATACTTTTGCAGTTAATAAGGGAATGGAGGAAAGAGTAAATAATTTTATAAAGAAGAACATAGATGAAGGTAGACAAGTTTATGTAGTATGCCCATTGGTAGAAGAAAATGAAGAATTGAATATGAAATCTGTAACAGAATGGACACAAAAATATAAAGAAGAAGTTTTTAGTAACTATAGAGTTGAATATTTACATGGAAAAATGAAACAGAAAGATAAAGACGAGATAATGCAAGAATTTAAAGAAGGAAATATTGATATTTTAGTATCAACAACAGTAATAGAAGTAGGAGTAAATGTTCCAAATGCAAGTTTAATGATAGTAGAAAATGCGGAACACTTTGGTTTAGCACAGTTACATCAATTAAGAGGAAGAGTAGGTAGAGGAGAGTATAAATCATATTGTATTTTAAAATATAATTCTTTAAATCCAATATCAAAAGAAAGGTTAAAAATAATGGAAGAAACAAATGATGGATTTGTAATAGCACAAAAAGATTTGGAATTAAGGGGAACTGGTGAATTCTTTGGAACAAAGCAACATGGTTTACCAGATTTTAAAATAGCAAATTTGTTTGAAGATATGCCTATTTTAAAATTAGTGCAAGGAGTAGCAGTAAAAATAAAAAATGAAGATCCTGGATTAAAAAAAGAAGAAAATAAAAGATTATTAAAATTAATAGATGAAAAATTTAGTAGAAGAGTAGAAATATAGTATAATATATCATTGACAAATTGGGAAAATGGTAATATGATGAAGGCATAAATATATAAATCAATAAAATCTTTCTTAATTAAGGAGGAATACTATGAATTGGCAAGTTGTATATTTAACTGTAAATCCAAAAGGAGCTATAAAAAGTGAAGAGGAGGTAAAAGTAGAACTTCGGATATCAAATAAAGTAGGATTTGTTGAAAATGTATTGATGCTTTTTAATGTACAAAATAGTAACACTTATAAAGAAGTTTCATTACATTATACAAAAACTGTAGATGAATATAGCTTCTTTGAAGCAACATATTCATTAGAAAAGGTAGGACTTCATTATTATAACTTTTCTTTAACAATCAATGGAAAGAGTAAATTCATAAGGAGGCATCCGACAACTAAAGAACCATGTATTACAGAAAAAAATATGGAGTATTGGGAACAAACAGTATACCATAAAGATTTTAATACACCAAATTGGTCAAATGGAATAATGTACCATATTTTTGTTGATAGATTTAGAAGAGATAAAAGTATGGTACTTCCAGAAGTAAAAAATCGGACAATCCATTCTAATTGGTATGAAATGCCAGATTGGAAGCCAAATGAAAAAGGAGAAATAACTAACACAGATTTTTTTGCAGGTAACTTAAGGGGAATTACTAATTCTCTAAAATATATAAAAAAATTAGGAGTAAGTATTTTGTACCTTAGTCCTGTAATGCAAAGTCAATCGAATCACAGATATGATACAGCGGACTACGAAAAAGTTGATCCTTATTTAGGAAGCAACGAAGATTTAAAAAAATTATGTGATAAAGCACATAGTTTAGGAATGAAAGTCGTTTTAGATAGTGTATTTAATCACACTGGAAATGATAGTAAGTATTTTAATCAATTTCATAATTTTAATTCTGTTGGTGCATTCGAAAGTAAGCAATCACCATATTATAATTGGTATAGAAGAAATGGTAATTCATTTGAGTATTGGTGGAATTTTAAAAATTTACCAGTATGTAATGGAGATAATCCAGAATATCAAAACTATATTTATGGTGAAGGTGGAATAATAGACCAATGGTTTCAATTAGGAATTGATGGAGTACGCTTAGATGTGGCAGATGAATTAACAGAAAATTTTATATTTAATATAAGAAAAGCTGTTAAAAGAAATAATCCAGAAGGATTTGTTTTAGGAGAAGTCTGGGAAAATGCCATAACTAAGGAAAAGTATGGAGTACAACGCACATATCTATTAGGAGAAGAATTAGATACTGTAATGAATTATCCATTTACAGATGCAATTTTAAAATATGTAAGATTTGGAGATTATCAATATTTTAAAGAAACAGTGGAAAAGATTTTACAGTTGTATCCAAAACCTGCTATTAATTCTATGACCAACTCTTTATCAACACATGATATAACAAGAGCCATAACCACATTAGTAGGAGATGGTATATATCATAATAAGTATCAATGGACTTGGGATATAGGAGGATTTAGCAGACAGTGGCAGTTTGAACATGATGAGTTATCAAAAGAAAAATACAAAGTTGGTAAACTTATGTTTAAATTAGCAACAATTATACAATACACTATGCCGGGAATTCCATGCATATTCTATGGTGATGAAGTTGGACTTTGTGGTTATAAGGATCCTTTTAACAGAAAAACATATCCTCATGCAAAAAGAGATAAAGAGTTGTTAAAATTCTTTAGAAAACTAGGAAAGATAAGAAATGAGTTAGAGTTCTTAAAAGAAGCGGAGTATGAACTTTTACAAGAAAATGAAAACTTTATTATATATAAAAGATATAATAAAGACCAAGAAATAGTAGTAATAGTAAAAAGAACAGATGGATTATTGGTTATTCCTAAAGAATATTCAGAATATAATCCAATATATTCTTTAAACTACAGCAATTACATTATTCATGGAAAAGGAGCGGTTATTTTACACAAACCATAAACTAAAAATGCAATGTGTTTTTACTTCCCTAATGGATTAAACCATTAGGGAAATTTTTATGGTAATTTTTCCTTGACAATTAAAGTTTGTTAATATAAAATTTAACCAGTAAAATTGAAAAATAAT
>CAUWNG010000039.1:0-17896 GCA_963560005.1 uncultured Clostridia bacterium | reverse complement strand
TGAAAATATAGTGAAAATTAAGACATAAAAGTATATTACTTCAAAAATAAAATGGTTTAGAATTGATTTTAACGAGGTCAATTTTGAGCCACTTTTTTGTTTGCAAACTCTTGATAAAAAAAACATAATAATATATAATGTTAGTGAATAAATTAGTCAAGGGGGGTTTTATATGAGTAAGATAAACGAAGAATTAGAAGAATTAGCATCCGAAATATTATTAAGTAATGATATGTATAAAGTTCCTGTTGATGTGATAAAAATTGCTAATGCAAATGATATTAAGGTGTATGAAGGAGATTTGGATAAGAAGACATCAGGAGCTATAAGATACAATAAACAAACAGATAGGTTTGAAATCTTAATTAATAAAAATGATGTAAAAACAAGACAAAGATTTACAATAGCACACGAACTAGGTCATTATTTCTTACATCAAGATTATTTGAAAAGTGAAGAAATACATATAGATACATTATATAGGGCGGTTGAAAAAACAGACGATGAAGAAAAGAAGAGGGAAAGACAAGTAGATTATTTTGCAGGAGCACTACTCATGAATAGAACCCTTTTAGAAAAGTTATATAAAGAAAATAATTCTATACAAGATTTAGCTGATATATTTAACGTATCAGTATCAGCAATGACTGTTAGACTCGATATATTAGGCTTACTATGAGTAAAAAAAATCCTGCAAGAGGAACTTCAGAAAAAGATTATGTAATTACCTTTTTTAATAAAAAAAATGAAATTCTAGATGAACCTAATAATAATAAAACTGTAGATGAGATTTCTAAGAAGTGGAGCATGAATGAAAGAATTTTAAATCTTTTCTCGGATAATATTGAAAGAGATCAGAGCTTGAAAGAAAGATATGCTATTATTTTGATTATAATTTTAGCTATACAATTAGTAGCATTAATTGCAATTTTTATTTTAAAAGGTTGTAGTGTATTAGTTTATTCAGATTCAACTTTCAATTTATTTATAACAGGTGGAATTGCAGAAGTTTTTGTATTGGTTAGAGTAATTGTTAAATATTTGTTTAAAGACAATTTAACCAATGCATTAAATATTATTTTGGAAAACAATAATAAAATTAATTATAAACACAATAACAAAAAGAAAAACATAAAAAAGACAGACGAAAAAGAGAACTAGCGATAGTTCTTTTTTTGTATATCATCATATTATATTTAAAATACATAATACATCATTTAATCAATAGAATCGGAGTTCGTGGCTTGAACTTCGATTTTTTCTCGTGAGAAAGATATATAGTGAGGGCGTAAAAAAAGGATTTAATTGGAATTATTGATATTACATAATTATTGTTGCCCTGTTGGAGCACCAGAAGAAGAATAAATTCTCTAAAGTTTCAAAAAAGCAGAGACTCTAAAATAGGGTCTCTGCTTTTGTCACTTTTTAAGTAAACTAAACATAAAATATATCAAAAGTTCAAAGGGAGGTAATAGAATGTCTAGTTACATAATAGAAGGTGGCAGAAGATTAGAAGGAGAAGTAAATGTATCGGGTTCAAAAAATGCATCATTGCCAATAATAGCAGCCAGTATTTTAAATCCAGGAATAACAAAATTATATAATATTCCAAACATACGAGATACACAAATAACATTAGATATTTTAAAATTAATAGGTTGCAAAGTAAAGAAAAATAATGGTAAAATAGAGATTGATGCAAGAAATATAAACCGAAAAGAAATACCAGAAGAATTAATGCATCAAATGAGATCAACAGTAATATTAGCGGGAGCTATACTAGGAAGATTTAAAGAAGCAAGGTTTTCATATCCAGGAGGATGTGATATTGGAGCAAGACCAATAGATCTTCATTTGAGTGCTTTTAGAAAAATGGGAATAAATATTGAGGAAGAGTCTGGATTTATTACATGTAAATGTGATAAAATAGAAGGAGCTAATATTGATTTGGATTTTCCAAGTGTTGGAGCTACAGAAAATATAATATTGGCATCTGTTTATACAGAAGGTGTAACAAGAATTACAAATGCAGCTATGGAACCTGAAATAATTGATTTAGCGAAGTGCTTAAATAAAATGGGAGCTAAAATAGAAGGAGCAGGAACAAATGTAATAGAAATAACTGGTGTATATAAATTAAAAGATATAAGTTATAATATAATGCCAGATAGAATAGAAGCAGGAACATTACTTTGTGCAACAGCAATAACTGGAGGAAAAATAAAATTAAATAATGCTATACCAAGCCATATAAGACCAATACTTAATAAGTTAGAAGAAACTGGTTGCATTGTACAAGAAAAGAAAGATGTAGTATTATTAGAAGCACCTAGAAAATTAAAAGCAGTAGATATAAAAACTATGCCTTATCCAGGTTTTCCTACAGATATGCAGTCTGTTTTTGCAACAGTACTTACTATAGCAAAGGGAACATCTGTAATAGTAGAAAATATATTCGAAAATAGATATAGATATGTACCAGAATTAAAAAAAATGGGAGCTAGAATAACAATTGAAGGTAAAATGGCAGTAATAAAGGGAGTAAAAAGGTTGTCTGGAGCAAAAGTTAATAGTACAGATTTAAGAGGCGGAGCTGCTATGGTTTTGGCTGGATTAGCAGCAAAAGGACAGACAACGGTGGAGAATATTGAATATATATTAAGAGGATATGAAAATATAGATTATAAATTAAAAAAATTAGGAGCAAATATAAGAAAAGAAGGTGATTAAATGGCTAAAAAATCTAAGGAAAAAACTATGGATTTATTTTATTTAGATATGAATGAAAAAGAAAGAAAAAAAGAAAAAAAGAAAAAAAATAAAGAACTAGAAGAGAAAACAAAAGATAATACTATTGATTTTGATAATGAGATAATAATAGGTGTTACAGAAATAAAAGATGATAAACCAAAATCTAAAGAAAATAAAAAACAAGAAAAACAAAAGAAAAATGTTCCACAAAAGAGAAGTGGAATATGTGAATCTAAACAGTTAAAAACAGATAAAGTCACAAAAAAGCAAGAACAAAAAATAAAGAAAAGAAAAAAACAAATAAAAATAGTAAAATGTACAAGCCTAATATTATTAATATTAGGTGGAATAATTTATTTCTTACTTTCACCTATATTTAATATAAAAAATGTAAATGTAGTAGGAAACGAAAAAATTACAAAAGAAGAAATATTAAGTTTATCGGGAATACATACTGATAATAATATTTTTAATATAAATAAAATAAGAGCTAAAAACAGTATAAAAGAAAATGCATATATAGATTCTGTAGAAATAAAAAGAAAATTACCAGATACAATTAATATACAAATTAAAGAAAGAAAAGAGACATTTACAATAAAGTTTGGAAATGCTTATGTTTATTTAAATAACCAAGGATATATGTTGAAGATAACAGAAAAGAAATTAGATTTACCAGTATTAACTGGAATAAAAACTGAAGAACATGATATACATGAAGGAAACAGATTGTGTGACGAAGATTTACAAAAATTAGAAGAAGTGTTGAAGATAATGGAAGCAGCAAATAGTCAATCAATAGGAGATCTAATAACAGAAATTAATATAGAAGACAAACAAAATTATATTTTAAAATTAGAAAAAGAAAAGAAAATAGTTAAATTGGGAGATACTTCGAGCTTAAGTGATAAAATGTTACATATATTAAAAATTATAGAAAATGAGAAAGGTGTGGAAGGAGAAATTCTAGTAAATACAGATTTAAGTAAGGGATCTGTATTTAGAAAAAAAGTATAAAAGGAGAGGAAAATGAATAAAAAACAAATTAGTATAACATTAGGGTTAATGTGTATGATTCTTACAATATCAATATTTATTCAAGTAAAAACAATATGGAGAGCCAATACTACTGTATCACAATCTTTTACGGAAAATGGATTGAGAGATGAAGTGTTAAAATGGAAAGAAAAATATGATAATGCTTATTATGAATTGGAAAAAGCAGAAACTGAATTAAAAAAAGTTAGAGAAACTGCTTCGCAAGATGATGCTACTTCTTTGGCTAAACAAGAGCAGATAAAAGAAAATAACATATTACTAGGATTATCAAAAGTTACAGGACAAGGAATAAAAATCACATTAACAGATAATAAAGCTCCTACAAATGATTTATTATCTTTAGTTAATCCAAGCAGTAGAATAGTACATAATAATGATTTATTAGAGATTGTTAATGCTTTAAAAAATGCAGATGCAGAAGCTATTTCTATAAATGGGCAGAGAGTTGTATCTACAACTGCTATTACATGTGAAGGTACAGTTATAAAGGTAAATGGACAAAAAATAACATCACCTTTTGAAATTAAGGCAATTGGTTCACAAGCATTATTTGCTGGTGCATTAACAATGCCAGGAGGATATTTGGAAATAATGAAAGATAACGGAGTTTTAGTAGACATTGAATATTTAGATAAAATAACTATAGAAAAATATGATGGAGTTATAAGTTATAAATATGTACACAATAATGATTAATTATTTTTATTAATTGGAGGAATTTAGTAAATGAAGAAAAACAAAACAATAATGACTATTATCGTTGGATTAATGTGTTTAGTACTCTTTACTGTAATGTTTATGCAATTTAAAACAATTGAAGAAACAGATATTACAGCAATAGAAAATATGAGAGAATCTGAATTAAGAACAGCTATTTCTGAATGGAAAACAAAATATGAAGAAATGAATAAAAAACTAGAAGAAGTTCAGAAAAGTATTAACGAATATAAAAATAAATTAGATAAAAATGAAGAAGCCTCAGAATTAGTTGATAAAGAATTACATGAATCAAATACATTGTTGGGAAAAACTGATGTCTATGGTGAAGGCGTAGTAGTTACTTTATCTGACAATGATGAGAAAAAAATAAAAGCATCTGATTTAATAGTGTTAGTAAATGAGCTCAAATATGGAGGTGCAGAAGCTATTTCAATTAATGATATAAGAATCACAAATGATACAGAAATAACATTTATAGATAATTCTTATATAATTATTGGAAGTGAACAAAGAATTTCTTCGCCGTATGTAGTAAAGGCAATTGGTAATACAACATATTTATCTAGTGTACTTAGTTTAAAAGATAGTGGATTTATAGATAAGTATACTAGTAGTGGAAAAACAGTAAGTTTTGAAACAAGAAAAAGGATAGACATATTAAAATATAGCGGAGATATGAGCACAAAATATATAAATATAGAGGAGGAAAAATAATGATATTTATAGCAATTATTGTAGGGTGTATGTTAGGAGCTATAATAGGTATATATGCCCCAATAGTTCCTTATACATATTCTGGATATTTGGCAATAGCAATAATAGCAGCATTAGATTCAGTCTTTGGAGGTATAGCAGCTACATTAAAGAAAAATTTTGATTTAAAAATTTTCGTTTCTGGATTTTTTGGAAATGCAATTTTATCAATATTATTAACATTTTTAGGTCAAAAATTAAATGTAGATATATACTTGGCAGCAATTGTAGTTTTTGTTGGCAGAATGTTTAATAATTTAGCAATGATTAGAAGATATTATATTGAAAAATTATCAGATAGAAAAGCTAAAAAAGAATAAAAAAATAGGCAATAAAGTAAAAAAAACAATATGTCATTTTTATTACAAAAATATTACAAAAATATTACAAATCACTTGACTTTTTCTGAAAAATGTAATATTCTTTTACAAGAAAATATGTCGTGATTTGACATTAAAAGAAATAAAATGGAGGAATGAACTTTGGCTATAGGAGATGTAATAGTAGGAATAGACATTGGGACTTCAAAAGTTAGTTTAGTTGTAGGAAAAGTTAATAATTTTAGCCAAATAGAAATTGTTTGTACATATAGTACAAAATGTAGTGGTGTAAAAAAAGGTAAAATTATTGATGAACAAGAAATAGCTACAGCTATTGAAAAACTAATAAGAAACGTTGAAACAGATGCTAATTTAATAATTAATTCAGCATATATAACAATACCAGGCAAATATATTACTATTGTTCAAAATAGTGTACAAAAAGAGCCAAAAGATAAATATTCAGGAATATCTGTAAAAGATGTAACTAGTAGTATAATGCAGGTGAAAGATATAGATGTTCCAGATGGTAAACAAATAATTGATATAGTAGAAAATGAATTTATTTTGGAAAATGGAAAATCAGTATCAGATCCAGTAGGAAATTTAAGTTCTATATTTACATTAAAAGCACAAGTAATATTAGCAGATAAAGAATATATGAGACAAATATCTCAAATATTTAGAAAAATAGACTTAGATATAGACGGAATGGTTCCTACATCATTAGCTCAAAGAGGTTTAGTGTTAGATGCTAATGAACTTAATGATAATATTATGTTATTAGATATTGGTGCAGGTAATACAGATATAGGTGTATTTGATGGAGAAAATTTTGTATATACTAATACCATACCATTAGGTGGAGATAATATAACAAATGATATTGCTTTGGTGTTAAATATTTCTGAAGAAGAAGCAGATAAACTTAAAAGACAATATGGATTAGCAATGAAATCATTTATAGATAATGATAATGAAATATTACTTACAACATGTAAAGACGATTCAAAAAAAGTAATAAAAAGTTCTGAATTAATAGAAATAATAGAAGCAAGAATTGAAGAAATATTTTCTTTAGTAAATAAAGATATTTCTAATAAAGGAATAAAACAAAGAATAAACAATGTAGTATTAATAGGACAAGGTATAACTAATATTAATAAGAGTGATGTAGCTGGAAAAATAATATTAAATATACCAGTTAAAATAGCTACAGGCAGGCTAATAAGTACTGTAAGACCTGAATATAGAACAGCATATTCTTTAGTAAGGTATGTTGCATCTAGACCTTTTGCTAAAACAGTTTCTAGTAGTATAGATACAGAAATGCATGAAAACATATTTAAAAATATAATAGAAAAGATAAAAGAATTTTTCTATTCATAATATTTTTTAGTTTAATTTATAATTTATAAGGGAGGAAAAAACTTTATGTTGATGGATAATAATATTGACGATAATCCAATGATGGATGGAACTGCAACTATAAAAGTAATAGGAGTAGGTGGAGCAGGAAATAATGCTGTAAATAGAATGGTTGATTCAGGTATAAAAAATGTAGAATTTATTGCTGTGAATACAGATAGACAAGCATTGTTGCTTTCAAAAGCTGCTACAAAAATACAAATAGGAGAAAAAATTACTAGAGGATTAGGAGCAGGAGCAAATCCAGATATAGGAGCACAAGCAGCAGAAGAAAGTAAAGCAGAAATAGCAGAAGTTTTGCGCGGAGCAGATATGGTATTTGTAACAGCAGGTATGGGCGGTGGAACTGGAACAGGAGCAGCTCCTATAGTAGCACAAACAGCAAAAGATATGGGAATATTAACAATAGGTGTTGTAACAAAACCATTTACCTTTGAAGGTAAAAAAAGACAATCACAAGCAGAACGTGGTGTAGAAAGTTTAAAAGGTAAAGTTGATACATTAGTAGTAATACCAAATGATAAATTATTACAAATAATTGATAGAAAAACATCAATAGTAGAAGCATTTAAAATGGCAGATGATGTGTTAAGACAAGGTGTGCAAGGTATTTCAGATTTAATTTCTGTACCAGGACTAGTAAACTTAGATTTTGCTGACGTAAAAACAATTATGCTAAATACTGGAATGGCACACATGGGTATAGGAAGAGCTTCTGGTGAAAACAGAGCAGAAGATGCAGCAAAACAAGCTGTTCAAAGTCCTCTTTTAGAAACTTCAATAGAAGGTGCAAGAGGAGTAATTATAAATATTACTGGTGGAAATAATTTAGGATTACATGAAATTAATACTGCCGCAGAATTAGTTCAACGTAGTGTTGATCCAGAAGCTAATATTATATTTGGTTCAGTAATAGATGAAAGTTTAGATGAAGATATAATGATTACTGTAATTGCTACAGGATTTGAAAAGGATCAAGCAAGTCTTTCAAGTACAAGTATACCAGTAGGAGATATTATAGATAAAGCGTGGGATAAGAAATTAAACTCAATTCCAACAAATACAGATAGCTCAAATTCAGCAGATAATTTAGATATACCATCTTTCCTAAGGAAAAATAAAGGAATAAATAAATAGAAAATAAATAAAAATGAAGAAATAATCTAATTATTGTAGATTATTTCTTTTTTTCGCGCCCAAAAAATGACAACCTTTTAAGAGTACAAGTGATAAAATATAAAAACGAGAGGTGAAAAAGTGACGGTTTATTTAGATGTTGTATTAATTGAAAATTTATGTATGAATTATATAATTTTATTTGCTACAGCGTTTATAGTAAAAATAAAAATTAGTCACATAAGATTAATAATTTCTAGTTTTATAGGAGCGATGTATTCAGTTTTAATGTATCTAAAAGTATTACCATTATATTCTAATATATTTATGAAAGTTATTTTATCAGTGGTTATGATATACATAGCATATAAACCTAAAAATTTAAAACAGATGTCAAAACAGCTAGTTATATTTTATTTAACGTCTTTTGTGTTTGGAGGATGCGCATTTGCACTTTTGTATTTTATAAAGCCACAAAATATATTGATGAAAAACGGTGTTTTTATAGGTACTTATCCTATAAAAATTGCATTATTAGGAGGAATTGTTGGTTTTATAATAACACATATAGCATTTAAAATAGTAAAAAACAAAATGAGTAAAAAAGATATAATCTATGAAATAGAAATAAATATAAATAATAAAAAAGTTAAAGTTAAAGCAATGTTAGATACAGGAAATATGCTTAGAGATCCAATTACAAAAACACCTGTAATTGTAGTTGAAAAGAATAAATTATATGAAATATTACCTAATAAGATTTTGGATAATATTAATAAAATTATAGGAGGTGATGAAGAAAATATAATAAGTTTGGAAGAACAAAATTATATTTCAAGACTAAAAATAATACCATTTAATTCTATTGGAAAACAAAATGGATTAATGTTGGGATTTAAAGCAGATGAAATAAAAATTATAATGGATGAGGAAATTGAAACAATTAAAAATATTATAATAGGAGTTTTTGACAAAGAGTTTTGTAAAAATGACTCTTATTCTGCTTTGATTGGTCTTGATATACTAGAAGGGAGTGATAATAATGAACATACTACAAATCTTAAAATCTAATATAAATACATTATATGTAAGATATTTAGGAAAAACAGAAATTGAAGATTTGCCTATTTATTACATAGGAGGAAATCAAAATTTACCACCACCACTTACTGCTACTGAAGAAGAAGAACTATTACAAAAATTAGCTAAAGGAGATGAAAGTGTTAGACAAATTTTAGTAGAGAGAAATTTAAGATTAGTTGTATATTTAGCAAAAAAATTTGAGAATACAGGTATTGGATTAGAAGATTTAATATCAATAGGAACTATTGGATTGATGAAAGCCATAAATACTTTTAATACAGATAAAAATATTAAACTTGCTACATATTCATCAAGATGTATAGAAAACGAAATATTAATGTATTTAAGAAGAAGTAATAAAATAAAGGGAGAGGTATCTATTGATGAACCTTTAAATCAAGATGGAGATGGAAATGAATTACTTTTATCGGACATTTTGGGAACTGATTCTGATGTTACGTCTAGAAGAATTGAAGATGAAGTAGATAAAAAATTATTAAAAGCATCTATAGAAAAATTAAGTAATAGAGAAAGAAATATAATGGAACTTAGATTTGGATTTATAAGTGGAAATGAAAAAACACAAAAAGAAGTTGCCGATATGTTAGGAATTTCACAAAGTTATATATCTAGATTAGAAAAAAAGATAATAAATAAAATGAAAAAAGAAATTATTAGTAAAACGGGATAAGTTATTAAGGATTATTAATTTTTAATAAATATCTTGATTAATTAAAATTGTTATAATATAATTTAAGAAAAAATTAAAAGAGGAAAAACAAATGAAAGAAAATAATATAGATGAAAATGTAGAAAATTTAAATGAAAATAACACAGGTTATATACCAGAAACAAATGAAGAAGAAAATAAATTTAAAATTGTACAAAATCGTAAAGAGGTAAAAAAAGCATTAATATTATATAAAGAAAGTGCATTTTTTAGACTGAAAAGAAGAATAAAAATGTTTTTTTATGATTTGAAATATAGATAGTTTAAATTATTATGTATAAAATTAAGACTCTTTGGAAATAATGTAATTAACATTACTTCTAAGGAGGTTTTTTTATTTGATAAATAAGGTCGAGATATGTGGCGTGGATACGTCAAAATTGCCACTACTTACTACAAAAGAAAAGGAAGAACTTATTATAAAAATAAAAAAAGGTGACGATGAAGCAAGAAAAACATTTATAAATGGAAATTTAAGGTTAGTACTAAGTGTAATAAAAAAATTTTACGGAAGAGGAGAAAATATGGATGATCTATTCCAAATTGGTTGTATTGGATTAATTAAAGCAATGGATAATTTCGATTTAGATCAAAATGTTCAATTTTCTACTTATGCTGTTCCTATGATAGCACGGAGAAATAAGAAGATATTTACGAGATAACAATAGTATTAGAGTAAGCAGATCTGTAAGAGACATGGCATATAGAGCTATAATGATAAGAGATAGAATTAATAGAGACAAATCTAGAGAGGCTACAGTAGAAGAAATAGCTAAAGAACTAAATGTAGATAGAGAAGAAATTGTAATGTGTTTGGATGCAATACAAGAACCTGTATCATTACAGGAACCTAGCAATAATGATAATTCAGATAATAGTATTTATTTAATAGACCAGATAAGTGATAAAAAGGCATTAGATGAAAATTGGGCTATAAATATAACATTAGCGGAAGCAATGAAAAAATTGAATGTGAAAGAAAAGAATATAATATCAAAAAGGTTTTTTGAAGGTAGAACGCAAATGGAAGTTGCGGAAGAATTAGGTATTTCTCAAGCACAGGTATCTAGAATAGAAAAAAATGCTATAAACCATATAAAAAGAATATATAAATAAACAGATTTTGAAACGAAAGAAGAAGATAATAAGAGAAAAAACGAAAAAAACAGAGCGATTATGACAAAAAGTATAAAAAATCAACTATATTTATTATATAAATTTGGTATTTTTGTGAAATGGCGGTATAACTTATTTGAAATTACATAGAATATGTAGTATAATTAAATTTAGTCGTGTCACAAAAAAGGAGTGTGAATTTATATTTTAAACAAGAGGTTAAAGCATTACACAAAAGAAGTATTTAGGCTGATAAGTCTAATTGCGATAGCTCTGTTTATAATAATAACAATAATATTAATAAAATATGACTTAGTATATAGCGTAAATTTAGCAGGAAAAGAAATAGGCTATGTAGGAAATAAAAATACATTTGAAAAAAGAATAAAAGATGAGATAATAAATCAAGATGGAAAAAATATAGCATTTGTAGAGATGACAGAAAAACCTCAATATAGTTTTAAATTTGTAAGTAACAATATTAAAGTAAATGAAGAAGAAATATTACAAGAATTAAAAAGTACTTCAGAAATAACATACAAAATGTATGCAGTATTATTGGATGGAGAACAAAGATCTGTAGTATCTACATTAGATGATGCAGAAAAGATAGTAGATGATTTAGAAGAAGAATATAGTAATAGTGTAGACTTTAAAATAGGAATTAAAGAACTATATACAAAGGATAAAGAAGAATATGAAGTGACAGACTTTAAAACAGCTAAGAATGAAATTTCAGACGAATTACAAGAGATAGAGGATAGTTCAGTAGAAGGTATATATTTGGCTTGTACACCTATATCTGGTATAATAACTTCAAGGTTTGGAAGCAGAGAAAGTATAAGAAGCTATTCACATACAGGCTTAGATATAGCAGCACCTACAGGAACAGACATAAAAGCGGCAGCAGATGGAGAAATAATATGTTCAGAATATATGGGGAGTTATGGAAATTTAATAATAATTTCTCATGGTAATGGTGTAGAAACATATTATGGACATTGTAGTCAATTATATGGAGAAGTTGGAGAAAAAGTAAAAGCTGGTGACATAATAGCAGCAGTTGGTTCTACAGGAAATTCAACAGGTCCTCACTTACATTTTGAAATAAGAGTAGATGATGAACAAGTAGATCCACAAAATTATCTATATAATGAATAATAATATTATAGAAAAGCAACCATTTTATATGGTTGCTTTTTAGAAAATAAAAGGGGATGTTTCGATTTATATAGTCAATAAAGGAGTAACTAATTAATTATTGACTACGTATATAATATATCAATTAATTTTGAACATTGTGTGAACTAATTGTGATATTATTGCAAAATTTAAGGTTGTTCTTGAAGTTTAACACTTACTTCTTTTTCTTTTCCATCTCTATATACTTTTAGTTTTATAGTATCTCCAATAGATTTACTATTTTTAATTTTATTTAATTCATCCATTTTGGTAATTTTTTTACCATCAGCTTCGATAATAACATCTCCAATTCTTAAACCTGCTTTTTCAGCAGCTGAAAAATCTTCAATTGTTTTAATATAAATACCTAAAACTAAGTTATTTTCTTTAGCAGTTTTTTCATTTAAATCTATACCACCAATTCCTATATAAGGTCTTTTTACTTTATTATATTGAATTAGTTGTTCATATATTTCTTTTGTAGAGTTAATTGGTATTGCAAATCCAACACCTTCAACACCTTCACCAGATAGTTTTAATGTATTTACACCAATAACTTGCCCTTTACTATTTACCAAGGCACCGCCACTATTACCAGCATTTATTGCTGCATCTGTTTGAATAGCTAAATATTTATTTCCATCAGAATCAGCCACTTCTCTATTTACAGCACTAACAATACCAGCAGTAACACTATTATCAAGACCTAAAGGATTACCTATAGCCATAGCAAATTCACCAACTTGTACTGAATCAGAATCACCTAATTCAGCAGGAGTAAGTCCAGTTTTATCTATTTTAATAACAGCTAAGTCTGTTTGACTATCAGTACCAACTATTTTTGCACTATATGAAGTTTCATCATTATATAATTTTACAGTAACTTTATTAGCTTTGCCCACTTCATAAAAGGCAGAATTAGATTCAGAAGTAGAACTTACAATATGGTTATTTGTTAGTATATAACCATCCTCACTTATTATAATTCCAGAACCGGAAGCATTGGTTGTTCCAGAGCCATGATAAAATATAGAATTAACGGAAAATTCTACTGTAATACCAACAATAGAAGGTTTTACCTTATTTGCTACGCCAATACCTGTTTCAGAAAAATTTAATAAAGAAATTTGTTGAGTATTTAAGTTATTAGTATTAGGATTATTAATATTAGTAGAATTTTGATTATTAGAATTTTCGACTAAAGTATTTAAAATAGATTGCTTAATAGGTGGAACAGCTAAACAAGTGCCTAGCACGGCAACAGTACCTAATACACCACAAACAAATGGTAACACAACAGTTTTTCCAACATTTCCACTATTAGTTTTCTTTTCTGTATTTTTAAAAGCTTTATAAGCTGAATTAGAAGAAGTGTTATTTTCTACACTTTTAAATTCATTATTAATATTGTTATTATTTTCTTCCATTACAAATTACCTCCAAAATAATCTTATTTATATATTAACCAAATTAACTAAATAATACAATATATTTGTGAAAAAAATGTGAAAAAAGTGTATAAATTTAACTATTGAAAAATTGGAAATATCAATATATAATATATATTACGAAAAATGGAGGAAGATATGAAAGAAGAAAAGGGATTAACATATATAGGAATGATATTTTTAATTATTTTAATAGCAATTTTAGTATTTGGAGCAATTTATTTTGTTAGGATAGAAAGGTCTAAAGCAAATTTAGAAAATGTAAAAACTGATATGCTTTTAATACAAGCTAAAATTAAGGCTGTTAGTAATGAACAAACATTGAAAAAGAAGAAAAATGTATTAGTAGGTACTAAAATATCTGATATGAAAGATAATAATACAATAAAAGAATTTTTGGATAAAGATATAATTAATATAAAATCTAAAAAAAATAATTATTATGTATTAAATCAGAAAGATTTAGAGGATTTGGAAATAAAGCAGGTTCAATTAGAAAATAATAATTTATGTATTGTAGATTATAAAACAAATGAAATAATATATACATTAGGTTTTCAACATACAGATGGTAATATATATTATAAATTATCAGATATAGGAAAATTAAACTATAAATAAAAAACTGGTAATAAGTGGTTGCCTTAAGAAAGGAAAAACTAAAAATGAAAGAAAAAGAAATTGAAAGATTGAAATTATTAAAAAAAGAAGAAGAAAAATTTTATAAACAAGGAATATTAACAGTATGTGGAATAGATGAAGCAGGAAGAGGACCTTTGGCAGGACCTGTAGTTGTTGCTTGTGCAATGATGAGACCAGATTCAATGATTGAAGGTGTAAATGATTCAAAAAAAGTTTCAGAAAAAAAGCGCGAAAAAATATACGAACAACTTATAGAAGAAGCAGTAGCTTATGGTGTGGCTATTATAGATCAAAATGAAATTGATGAAATAAACATATTAAATGCTACTAAAAAAGGTTTAACAATGTGTATAAAAGAAGTGGAAAACAAATTGAACCAAAAGCCAGAAGTAGTTCTTGTAGATGCTTTAACAAAGATAGATACAGACGGAATTCCTTATAAATCTATAATACATGGAGATAGTATAAGTTATTCTATAGCAGCAGCTTCAATTATTGCAAAAGTAACAAGAGATAGAATTATGAGACAGTGGGATGAAATTTATCCACAATATGGATTTGCAAAGCATAAAGGGTATGGTACTAAAATGCATATTGAGGCAATAAAAGAATATGGACTTTGTCCGTTACATAGAAGAAGTTTTACTAAAAATTTTATATAGAAAGAGTGAGAAATTTGGATATACAAGAGATAATTGCAAAGAAAAGAGATGGATATAAATTAACTAAAGAAGAAATTAATTATTTTATATCTAAATATGTTGATGGAAGCATTGCAGATTATCAAGCAGCAGCTTTAATTATGGCAATATATATTAATAAAATAGATGAAGAGGAAATTACAAATTTGACTTTAGCAATGGCTAATTCAGGAGATGTTTTAGATTTATCATCTATAGGTAATGTTGTAGATAAGCATAGTACAGGAGGAGTTGGAGATAAAGTTACTTTAATTTTAGCACCTATTGTTGCTTCATTAGGTGTTCCAGTAGCTAAAATATCTGGAAGAGGTCTGGGATTTACAGGAGGAACTATAGATAAGCTAGAATCAATACCAGGATATAAAACAGATATAGACATAAAAAAATTTACAGACAATGTAAAAGAAAAAGGTATTAGTTTAATAGGTCAAACTCTAAATTTAGCACCAGCAGACAAGAAAATATATGCATTAAGAGATAGTATAGCTTGTGTGGAGAATATAGGCTTAATTGCATCAAGTATTATGAGTAAAAAAATAGCTGCAGGAGCAGATAAAATTGTATTAGATGTAACTTGTGGAAGTGGAGCTTTTATGAAAAATAAAACTGATGCAATTAAGTTGTCAGAAATGATGAACAAAATTGGAAAACTTGCTAATAAAGAAACTGTATGTATAATAACTAATATGGATGAACCATTAGGAAAAGCTGTAGGAAATATATTAGAAGTTAAAGAAGCTATTAAGGCATTAAATGGAACAATGGAAGATGATATAAAGAATGTAGTTATTGAATTAGGAAGCTATATGATAAAATTAGCTGGTAAAGGTGAAAGTATTGAAGATAATAAAAATAAAATATTAGAAAATATAAATAATGGAGAAGCATTAAAAAAATTTGAGGAATTGATTCAAAATCAAGGTGGAGATATAAGTTATATTAAAGATATAAATAAATTTGAAAAAGCTAAATATATAGAACCTGTTCAGAGCTTAAAAGATGGATATGTATACAAGCTAAATGCAGAAGAAATAGGAAAAATATGTATGCATTTAGGTGCAGGAAGAATAAAAAAAGAAGATAGTATAGATAAAAGTGTAGGAATTATACTAAATAAAAAAGTAGGAGATTTAGTTAATAAAGGCGAATATTTAGCATACATACATGCTAATAGTTTAGAAAAGTTAGAAGAAGCAAAAAAGAAGGTTTTGGAAACATATAAAATTGTGAATGAGAGAACAGAAAAAAACCAAAGTATTATAGAAATAATAGAATAATAATAAAGCGACAAAATTAATATATTTTAATTTTGTCGCGATTTTGTTTTTATTTTAAAAGTTATAGATTAATTGATAAATTTCCTTGGCTATTTGAAATTGAATTAATTGAAGAAAATTCATCGTATTTTAAATATCTATTTAAATTTTTTTCTGAAATACCTGTTGAAAAAGAAATATTTTCTATTGAAACATTATTGTTTTCTTCAATAAAGTTTCTTAAGGTTGACATTTCACTTAAATCTTTTTGCTCACAATTAGGGCAAACATTATTATTAGAATTAAAAAAACATCCACAACGACTACATTTATTTAAATTCATAAATATCATCCTTTCTTCACACATTAAATAACATTTATAGTATATCACAAAAAAAGATAAAAAAATACAAAAAAATAAAAAAATTTAAAAAAGTCTTGATTTTTTTTAAAATTAAGTATAAAATAATGATAATCATTATCAGAAAGGATAAACATGAAAAAATATAGTAAGCAAAGAGAATTAATTTTAGACTCATTAAAAAATAGAACAGATCATCCAACTGCTGAAACTTTGTATAGAGACTTAAAACATAAAATGCCAGAAATAGGTATTGCTACAGTATATAGAAATTTAGCTAGTTTATGTGAAGATGGGCAAATAAATAAATTAAAGTCAAAAATATATGGAGCAGATAGATACGATGGAAATGTTATGCCGCATATACATTTTGAGTGTGAAGAATGTGGAAATATAGAAGATCTATTCTTAAAAGAGAAAAAAATAAATGACATTGATAATGAAATAAAAGAATTAGTAAAAAAATCAGATGCAAAGTTTTTAACATCTGAAATATTTGTTACAGGAATATGTAAAAACTGTAGCAATAAAATAATTTAAGGAGGTATTTTTAATGAAAGCTTATGTATGTAAAGTATGTGGTTATATCCACTTTGGTGAAGAGGCACCAGAAAAATGTCCACAATGTGGAGCAGCAAAGGATAAATTTGAATTAAAAGAAAATAATGGAGAAAAAAATTATGCAGATGAGCACAAAATAGGTGTAGCACAAGGATTAGATGAAGAAGTTGTAAAGGGATTAAGAGATAACTTTATGGGAGAATGTACAGAAGTAGGTATGTACATTGCAATGAGTCGACAAGCAGATAGAGAAGGTTATCCAGAAATAGCAGAAGCATTTAAAAGATATGCTTTAGAAGAGGCAGAACATGCAGCAAAATTTGCAGAATTACTAGGAGAATTAGTATATCCTGATACAAAGAAAAATGTAATGTTAAGAGCAGAAGCAGAGCATGGAGCATGTATGGGTAAAAAAGAATTAGCAACAAGAGCAAAAGAATTAGGATATGATGCAATACATGATACAGTACACGAAATGTGCAAAGATGAAGCTAGACATGGAAAAGGATTTGATGGATTATTAAAAAGATATTTCTAAGATATAGAAATATATAATATATGTAAAAAAAGAACATATCTATAATAAAGGATATGTTCTTTTTATGCACTTTTTTTGTGTCAATGATTTTTGAAAATGTCCCAAAAAATTTTAAACATAAGCCCTAAAAA